>NZ_JBEXTZ010000080.1:0-42380 GCF_040614195.1 Amycolatopsis sp. NPDC006125 | reverse complement strand
GCGCGGCCCGCCGCGCCGGTCGCGCCCGCCGCGCCACGCGCCGCCGCGGCTTCTTCGGCGGCCGCCGCAGCACCGGAGGCACCGGCGACCCCACCCGCGGCGAGCCGGGCGCCGCTCGCGCCCGACGCGCCACCGACGCCACCGAGGCCACTGCCGCCTGCACCGCCACCACCGAGGCCCTTGAGCGCCGCCGCGCCGGCACCGCCCGCGCCGCCGAGACCCTTCGCCCCGGTGCTGGTGCCGCCGCCGAGCGGGGTGCCCGCCGGGCCACTGACAGAGTCGAGCCCGGCCAGCGGGTTGCCGCTCACGGTAGGCCCGCCGAGACGGCTGGCGATGCTGTCGCCGTTGATCCCGCCGGAGTAGCCGATGGTCGGCATGCGCGCCGACGAGCTGCCGGACGTGCCGGTGTCGACCGCCGAGGCGGCCACCGTCGAGTCCGGGATGTCGAGGTCGGGCACCGACGCGTGGTTCTGCAGCGTGCCGCCGCTGTAGTTCCCGGGGGTCCCGGCCGGGTAGTCCGGAGTGGACAGATGCGGCACGGCGCCGGTTCCGCTGCCGTAGCCGGACGCACCGCTGTAGGTGTTCAGCGCGGGCGCGCCGACCCCGGTGCCTGCGCCCGAGGTGTCCAGGCCGGGCACGGCGGTCCCGGGGACGGAGGTCCCGGTCGGCAGCGACGGGGGGTTCAGGTTCGCCGCGGCCACCGCCGCGTTCACGTCCCCGGTGCCCGCGCCGGCGGCCGCGGGAGCGCCCGCGGTGGGAGCCGAGCGCAGGCTCGCGGCCTGCGCGGCACCGGCTTCGGTGGCCGGGATCCGCGCCGAAGCCGGCCCGGTCGCGCCGGTGCGCAGCGACGCGATCTGCGCGTTCGGCCCGCCGAGCTTGGGCGGCGCGACGAACGCCGGGGTGATGGTGGCGCCGGCGACGGTGTCGTCGTACTGGGTCATGATCCGCGCGGCCTGCTGGCGTGCGGCCTCCGACTGCTGCAGCGCCTGCTGGTCGAGCTGCGCCTGCTGCGCGTACACGACCGGGTCGGTGATCGTCTGCAGGTGCGCGTTGGCGGCCTGCACGTCGAAGTTCACCGGCGGGTTGGCCGCCATCTGCTTCTGCGTCTCGTTCAGCGCCTGCGAGTGGATCTCCTGCTGGCGGCCGGTGAGCGTGGCGCCCTTGGCGGTGTTGCCGAGCCACAGGCCGACGTCGGCGAGGTGCTTGCGGGCCGCGTCGCCGCCCTCCCCCTGCCAGTCGGCGAGGCTGTCGTTGATGGCGTCGGCCAGGTTCTGCTGGTGCTCGGTGAGTTCCTTGCCCAGCCGCACCCACTCCTCGGAGGTGACGGCGACCGCGGCGGAGTCGGCGTTGGTGGTGATGGCTTCGAGCATCTGCTGGTGGGTCGCGTTGTCCCACAGCGAGCTGGGCGCCGGGCCGTGGTCGCGGATCTCGACCCCGTCGTCGACGCTGTCGCGGACGGCGACGATGCGCTGCTCGTAGCGCCGCTGGATGGTCTCGTCGCGCAGCAGCGGGGTGACGACGTCCCCCAGCCAGCCCTTCGCGATCTCCTCGTCGACCTGCTTGGTGACCTCCTCGCGGATCTCGTCACCCGAGGTGTGGTCGTGGCCGATGGGACCGATGTAGTACGGCGAGCTCGGGTCCGCGGTGACGTCCTGCACCCCGCCGCCGACGTCGGACAGCTCCACGATCTTCTCCCCTTCGAGGTTGCTCGGTCAGGCCTGCTCGGCGCGGTATCGCCGCAACGTGATCCCGGTTTCGCCGTCCTGGGACCGGTAGTTCTTCTGGGCGAGCTTGATCGCCTCGATGTAGGTGGGCAGTTCGGCCTTGGCCTGCGTGAGCTGGGTGAGCAGGCCGCGCTCGTCGCTCGCGGTCTTCACCATCACGTCCGACACCCACTTCGCGGTGGTGGTGTCGCTCATCGGCGGCGCCTGCCCGAACGCCTGCAGCGCCGACCAGCGCGACTCGAGCGCGTCGACGATGCCCTGCAGCGCCTGGATCATCTTGTCGCCGGTCCGCTCGTCGACGGCGAAGCCGCCCTCGGTGGCCAGCCGCTTCAACGCGACCGCCTGCACCATCCGGACCGCCTTCTCCGCCTTCGGCGCTTCCTCGCTCATCCCCGGTTCCTCCCCGATCTCAGTAGACGGCAGCGATCATGTCGCGGACGGCTTCGGCGACCGCCGGGAACCCCGCGGGCGTGTAGGTCGCGGTGATCGTCCCGGTCGCGTCGGTCCGGGTGCTCACCAGGTACCGCCCGTCCTCGGTGTCCAGCCACGTGACCGGGGTGGCCGAGCGGCGTTCGCCGTGGCGTCCGCGGCCGTGCGCGGTGAAGTAGCCGCCGCCGCGCCGCGGGGCCGCGAAGACCTCTTCGAGCCGGTCCTCTTCGGACACCGCGCGGGCACGCGCGGGCCGCCGCGACCGCACGACCGTGGTGACCTGGAGGCTGCCGAAGGCCTCGGTCTCCTCCTCGTCGAACTCCTCCTCGGCCTGGCGCAGCGCGGCCAGCGCCGAGCGCGGGCGCTCGTCCTCGCGGCGCGACACCGACAGCGGCGTGCCGGGCGCGGGGTCGGCCGGGGTGAGCGAGCCGGCCACGCGGGGCACCAGGTCCTCGTCCGGGAACAGGGAGAACCACAGCCTGTCCTCGCCGGGGGCCTGGCGGATCACGAGCGCCTGCGCGCCGTCGGTGGCGGCGTGCACGGCGAGGTCACCGGCGCGGGAGTCGGTCCCGCTCGCGGTGACCGTGACGCGGTGGTCGCCGAGCAGTTCGAACGCGGCGCGCACGCCCGGGTCGAGCCGGCCGCGGGTGGACAGGCCGCGGTCCTCGAGGTCGGCGTGCACCCGGAGCGCGAGTCTGGCGAAGCGGAGCGGGTCCACGGTGGTGTGGCTGATGCGCAGGGGGAACACGCGGACGTCGACGCCCAGCGCCCGCCCGACGACGACGGCCTCCACGCTGCCGAGCGTGAAGTCGAACCGAGACACCATCGACGCTTGTGTCACCTTTCGGATTCCGGCCTCGGACGCGGGGCCGTGAGGCGTGGACGGCCAGTGTGGCTTGTTCGTTGATCAGTGTCGGCGCCGGGGCGCCCGCTGTCGAGCGACCCACCGGCACACGGTGGAGATCACAACGCACCGGAGGGGTGACGGAACGCCGTTTTCCTCCGGCGTTGCCCGAAAGAGCCGCGAATCAGGGGCACGCGGGCACGCGGCGGGGCGCTCATTTGAGCACGGGTGTCATGAGGTGAGCGGGATCCCGAGCGCCTCGCTGACGGCATCGTCCAGGGTGCGGACGCTGTTGAGCAGAAACTGCCCCACGGGTTCCACGGGCCCCGGCAGGGGCGCGCGGTTCTCGTCGACGTAGCGGTCCCGGATCACCTCGTGGAAACAATGCACCGGCAACACCTCGCCGGGCAACAGCGGCCGGTGCTCGATGGCATGCCTGCCTCACAGACTAGGCAAACCCGGCACACAGCACGAGACCCGACGATGGTGCCCATGCGAGACGACCAGCCCGCCTACCAGGGCCGCCCACTCCCCCGCCCGCACGACGAAGTCGTCGACCAGGGGCTCGGCTTCGACATCGGCACCCTGTTCGACCGCCGCCGGGCGTTGCGGTTCCTCGGGATCGGCGCGGCCGGTGTCGCGCTCACCGCGTGCGGCGCCGGGTCGACCGGCTCCACAACGACCACCACCTCGGCCACGACGGGCGAGATCCCGGACGAGACCGCAGGCCCCTACCCCGGCGACGGCTCCAACGGGCCGGACGTGCTGGCGCAGAGCGGCATTGTGCGCAGCGACATCCGCTCCAGTTTCGGGGAGTCCACCGGCACCGCCGAGGGCGTGCCGATGACGCTGGAGCTGACCGTGTCCGACCTGGCCAACGGCGGTGCCGCGTTCGCCGGCGTCGCGGTGTACGTGTGGCACTGCACCCGCGAGGGCGGCTACTCGATGTACTCCGACGGCGTCGAGGACCAGAACTTCCTGCGTGGCGTGCAGATCGCCGACGCCGACGGGCGTGTGCGGTTCACCAGCGTCTTCCCGGCCTGCTACGACGGCCGGTGGCCGCACATCCACTTCGAGGTCTACCCCGATCAGGCGAGCATCGCCGACTCGTCGAACGCGATCGCCACCTCGCAGGTCGCGCTGCCGCAGGACGTGTGCCAGACCGTCTACCAGCAATCGGGCTACGAGGACTCCGTCGCGAACCTGCGGAAGGTGAGCCTGTCCAGCGACAACGTCTTCGGTGACGACGGCGGCGCCTCCCAGCTGGCGACCGTCACCGGGGACGTCACCGGCGGCTACACCGTGAGCCTCGCGGTGCGCGTGGACACCCGGACCACCCCGTCCGCCGGCTCCGGTCCGGGTGGGACACCGCCGTCGCGCTAGCCGGTAACGAAGATCCTCCTGCTCACGACAAGCCGTGCGCACCGATCAGGAGGATCTTCGTGACCAGTCAGCCGCCCGGCTACCCCTACCCGCAGTGGCCACAGCCGCCGCGGCGCAACATCGGCGCCGTCGTCGCCCTCGCGATCGCCGGTGCGCTCGTCGTCGCCGGGGTGTCGGTCGGCGTCACGCTCGCCGTCACGGCAGACGACGACAGCATCAAGGCCGCGCCCGCCACCACCTCCCGGCCCCGGCCCACGACCTCGAAGTCGCCCACGCCGGTGATCCCGGTCAACCCCCGGCAGAACGTCGAGGTGAAGATCGGCGAGACCATCGGCTTCGGCAGCCACGCCGGCCGGCCGGAGGTCGCCTTCACGCTCACCAAGGTCACCGTCGGCGGCCGCTGCACCGAGCCGTACGCGCAGAAGCCGGAAAACGGGCGGTTCATCTTCCTGGACATGACGGTGACAACGTCGTCGTCGATGAGCGGCGACTTCGCGCCGAGCCTGCTGAACCCGAACAACTTCTCGATCATCGGCCCGGACGGCGTCACCGAAACCGGCGGCAGCCTCAGCAGCGCACCGGCGATCGGCTGCCTGTCGCGCAGCAAGCTGTTCCCGCTCGCGCTCTCGCCGGGCCAGAACTACGTCGGCACGGTGGTCCTGGATTCCCGCAACACCACCGGAAGCCTCGTGCTGGCCCCGTACGGACTGGACGGTTTCAACGGCTGGGAGTGGAACCTCGGCGAACACGCCTGACCCTCCACAGTGGCCCGACCACACCCGGTTGACCAGCGCGTCGAACTCGCGGAGCGGCAGGGTTCGTTGAGCTCCAGCAATTTCTCCGGCATCCAGCCGATGGCGTAGCGGGTCTCCGCATGGCGGTCGCGCCGTTCGGGATCGACGTCGTGGTCGTCCAGCCCGGCATCATCAGGACCTGTTTCGAGGACGGGACGGCCGCGCAGCTGACAAGCTGGACCAGCCGCGCCGGTTTGAGCACGTTGACCGCCAACTGGTCCCGCGCCAAGGCGAGCGGCACGTCCTCCACCGCCGGCGGCGGCGCGTTCGAGGTCCTCGCCCTTGCAGGCGTCCATCGGCAGCGCGTGGTCTCCGGCTTCCCGCAACGCCGCCATCCGCGCCACGATCCCGGTCGACATCCCCGTCACCAGACACACCTTTACCGCTCAGTCGCCCAGACCACCGGTAACTCCGCCACCCCGCGCACCAGACTTCCCGTCCGCACCACGACATCCGCGGCCGGCACCGCGAGCCGTAGCGACGGGAACCTCGTCGCCAGCGCCGGCAACGCGACCTGCAGCTCCACCCTGGCGAGCTGCTGGCCGAGGCACTGGTGCACGCCGTGGCCGAACGCGACGTGCCCGGCGGACGGCCGCAGCAGGTCGAGCACGTCCGGATCGGGGAAGCGCGCGGGGTCGCGGTTGGCCTCGGGCAGGCACACGGTGACGCACTCGCCCGCGGCGATCCGCTCGCCGTCCAGCTCGATGTCCGCCAGCGCCGCGCGCACCGTGAACGGGATGACGCTGTGGTAGCGCAGCAGCTCCTCGACCGCCCGCCCCGGCTCGGCGCGCAGGACCTCCGCCGCGCCGGGGTGGGTGCGCAGCGTGAACGCGCCCAGCGCGAGCATGTTCGCCGTGGTGTCCAGGCCCGCGCCGAGCAGCACGAAGCCGATGTTGACCAGTTCCTCGTCGGTGAGGTCGGCCGCGGTGAGGCCGCTCAGCAGGTCGTCGGCAGGCGCGTCCCGCTTGGCCGCCACCAGGTCGCGCACGAACTCGTGCACCGCCGAGTACGCCGCTGCGGCCTGCTCCGGCGTCCGGTCCAGGCGGAACAGGTCCAGCGCGTGCCCTTGGAACCGCGCGCGGTCCGCGTAGGGCACCCCGAGCAGCTCGCAGATGACCTGCGCGGGGATCGGCTGCGCCCAGACACGCACCAGGTCCACCGGCCCGCTCGCCCCGGCGATGGCGTCGAGGTGCTCGTCGACGATCTCGCGCACGCGCCCCGTCAGCTGCCGCATGCGCCGGACCGTGAACTGGCCGGCGAGCAGGCGGCGGTAGCGCGTGTGCTCCGGCGGATCCATCGAGTTGAACATCCCGGCACGCGCCGACACCCCGTTGCCGGGCGCGCCGGGGACCGGCATGTGCCGCAGGTCCGACCGGGCGCTGAACCGCGGGTCGGCCAGCACCGCGCGGACGGTCTGGTAGCTCGTCGCCACCCAGCCGAGGTGCCCGTCCGGGTAGGTCAATCGCTTCAGCATTCCGCGAACGCTAGGAACACCGGCGAACGCGGAGCAACCGGCAAACAAGGAACTCCCAGGTCGGTGATCTAGCATCGGTGCAATGAGCGTGGAACCGAATGCACCGGCCCGTACCCGGCTGACGTTCGGCGAACGCCGGCGCATCGCCGCCGGGCTGGCGATGGGGCTCAGCTACGCGGAGATCGGCCGCAGGCTGGGACGGCCCAAGTCGACGGTCATCCGCGAGGTCGCCCGCAACGGCGGCGCCCACGGCTACCGCGCCGACCGCGCCCAGCAGGCCACCGCCTGGCGTGCCCACCGCCGCAGGCCGGTCCCGGCGCCGGAACCACCCGCGGCGGGCGGGGGCGATCCGCGGCGGTTCGAGCAGGACTTCGCCGCGGTGATGGTCCAGACCGGGGTGCCGCCGATGATGGCGAAGGTCCTCGTCCGCCTGTTCACTTGCGACACCGGAAGCCTCACCGCGGCCGAGCTCACCGCCGGGCTGCGAGTCAGCCCCGCCTCGGTGTCCAAGGCGGTCCGCTGGCTCGAGGAGCGCGGCCTGGCGCGGCGCGAACGCGACGGCCGCCGCCAGCGGTACGTCATCGACGAGCACGTCTGGTACCAGGCGTGGCTGGTCAGCGTCCGGTCGATGACGCTGTGGGCGGACTGCGCGCGGCAGGGCGCGCAGGTGTTCGGCGACTCCCCCGCCGGCGCCCGGCTGCGGGACACCGGCCGGTTCTTCGAGCACCTGCGCCGCGACATGGCGCAGGCGGCCGAGCACTGGCGAAACCTTCCGTATGACGGGTACGCGACCTAAGGTGTGATCATCGCAAAGGAGCGGTGATGACCAAGCCCGTGAAGGGCGACGAGGTCAGCGACATCGTCGCCGAGCACGACGAAGAACGGCCAGCGCGGCGGTTGTCGCGGGGGCCCGACCTGCTGGTGTACCTGGCCGCGCTCGCGGTCGCCCTGCTCGTGCTGAAGCAGGTCTTCTTCCCCTACAGCAAGGGCAACCAGTTCTACCTGGTGATCTTCCTCGGCTGCACCCTGCCGCTGGTGTTCCTCTGCTACCGGCCGCTGGCGCGGTCGCGGCGCTCCCCGGACAACCCGTGGCTGCTGGACTGGGCGCTGTCCGTGGTCGCGCTGGTCGTGGGCCTGTACCCGGTGCTGTCCGGCTACGACGACTTCCTCGACCGGCAGGGCCAGCTGTCCACGCTCGACATCGTCGCGGGCGCGTTGCTGCTCCTGCTCATCCTGGAGGCCACCCGGCGCACCACCGGCTGGGTGCTGCCGGTCGTCTGCCTGCTGTTCCTCGCCTACGCCTACTACGGCGGCTACCTGCCGCCGGACTGGGGCATCGCGCACGCCGGCGTGGACTTCAGCCAGATCATCAACGCCCTCTACAACGACGCGAGCGGCTTCTTCGGCACCCCGCTGGACGTGGCCGCCAGCTACATCGTGCTGTTCACGATCTACGGCGCGGTGCTGGAGGCCTCCGGCGCGGGACGGTTCTTCGTCGACATCTCCTTCGCCGCGTTCCGCCGGTCCCGCACGGCGCCGGGCCGCACGACGGTGCTGTCCGGGTTCCTGCTGGGCACGGTGTCCGGCTCGGGCACCGCGACCGCGGTCAGCCTGGGCTCGATCACCTGGCCGATCCTCAAGCGCGCCGGGTACCCGAAGGAGCACGCGGGCGGCCTGCTCGCCGCGTCGGGCATCGGGGCGATCCTGTCGCCGCCGACGCTGGGCGCGGCCGCGTTCATCATCGCCGAGTACCTGCAGACCTCCTACCTGACCGTGCTGATCTGGGCGTCGGTGCCGACGTTGCTCTACTACCTGGGCATCGTGTTCGCGATGGAGGCCGACGCCCGCCGCTTCCACGCCAAGCCGGTGGACGTCGAGCGCGGCGACCCGTGGCGGCTGCTGCTGCGCGGCGGCTACCACTTCCTGTCGCTGGCGATCATCGTGGTGTTCCTGGCGCTGGACATCCCGCCGTTCGCGGCCGTGGTGTACGCGACCGGGGTGGCGGCGCTGTTCGCGTTGATCGCCCGGCGGCGGGACCTGCGCGGCTGGGCGGTGGACATGGTGGGCGCGCTGTCCCGGGGCGTGCGGGGCGCGCTGCCGGTGATCGCGGTGTGCGCCGCGGCCGGGGTGATCACGTCCACGATCACCAAGACCGGGCTGGGCCTGGAACTCGCCGACGCGCTGGTCGACGTGGCGCGGGCGGTCACCGACAACGCGACGGTCGTGCTGGTGCTGACGGTGCTGCTGTCCGCGGTCGCGGTGGGGGTGCTCGGGCTGGCGGTGCCGGTGACGGCGTCGTTCATCATCGCCTGGGTGGTGATCGCGCCGGCGCTGGAGACGCTGGGCGTGGCGCCGGCCGAGCGCGCGATGTTCATCTTCTACTACGCGGTGCTGTCGGAGGTGACGCCGCCGACGGCGCTGGCGGCGGTCGCGGCGGCGGCGATCACCGGTGGCCGGGTCATGAAGACCATGTGGCAGTGCTGGAAGTACACGCTGCCTGCGTTCCTGGTGCCGATCGCGTTCGTGCTCACCGACAACGGGGCGGCGCTGCTGCTCCAGTCCGGGGCGGTGACGGTGGTGTGGGTGCTGGCGGTGTCCGCGCTCGCCGTCGCCGCGCTCGGCGTGGTGACCGGCGGGTGGCTGTTCGGGCCGGTCCACCCGGTGGTCCGCGTGCTCTTCGTGCCCGCCGCGGTGTGCCTGCTCTACCTGGAGCCGGGGCCGATCGTGGCGGGCCTGGCCTTCGGCGTGGCCGCGACGGCCGCGCACCTCGTGATCAGAAGGAGGCGGCATGAAACGACTGCTGACGGTGCTGGTGGCGGCGGCCCTGATCGCGACGGGCTGCGGCGGGAAGCAACCGAACCAGCCGGCGGCGGGCGGGAGCCAGGGGTGTGAGGCCGGCAGCGGCAGGCTCACCATCGCCACCGGCAACAGCGGCGGCGTGTACTACGTGCTCGGCGGCGGGCTCGCGCAGCTGATCAGCAACAACACCGGGCTGAAGGCGACCGCGGCGGAGACCGGCGCGTCGGTGCAGAACATCCAGCAGCTGGTCGACGGCACCTACGACATCGCGTTCTCGCTGGCCGACACCGCCGCGGACGCGGTGCAGGGCAAGGGGAGTTTCGACGGCAAGCCGCAGAAGGTGCAGGCGCTGACGCGGATCTACCCGAACTCGACGCAGGTGCTGGTGCGCACCGACTCGGGGATCAACAGCATCGCCGACATGCGCGGCAAGCGGATCTCGACGGGTTCGCCGAAGTCCGGCACCGAGGTGATCGCGAACCGGCTGCTGCAGGCGGCGGGGCTCAACCCGGACACCGACGTGCAGGCGCAGCGGCTGGACCTGGCGAAGACCGCGGACGGCATCAAGTCCGGCACGATCGACGGGCTGGTGTGGTCCGGTGGCCTGCCGACGGCGCAGATCACCGACATCACGACGACGATGAAGGGGCAGGTGAAGTTCATCGACATCACCCCGCAGCTGGCGGCGCTCAAGCAGATCAACCCGGTGTACGACACGGGCACGATCCCCGCGGCGACGTACGGGCAGCCCGCGGACGTGCCGACGATCGTGGTGCCGAACCTGCTGCTGGTGCGGGAGGACTTCCCGGCGAGCGACGCGTGCGCGATCACCAAGCTGATCTTCGACAAGAAGGCCGAGCTGGAGAGCGTGCACCCGGCGGCGAAGGAGATCACCCGGGAGAACGCGACGCGCACCCAGCCGGTGCCGATGCACCCCGGATCGCAGCAGGCGCTGGCGACTCCGTGAGCGGCAGTGGTGGGGGCGGCTCGCGCCGGTGATCTTCAGGAAGGGTGGCCTCCCGGAGGAGGCCGGGCCGCGCCGGTGACCTCCGGGAGGGGCAGTGGATTCCGGAGGACGCCGGGCCGCGCCGGTGACCTCCGGGACGCGGTGGCTTCCGGAGGACGCCGGGACGCGCCGGTGACCTCCGGGACGCGGTGGCTTCCGGAGGACGCCCGGGCGGATGCCTACGCGCGAGCAAAGCCGGAACCGCTCCGGTGACCAGCCGCCGGAGCGGGAACGCCGGCGGCTCCCGCACGAGCCCGGTCACCACTCGCCGGAACCGCGCCGCCTCCCCGGAACGAGGCTGCCCGCCGCCCGAAACAGCCAGCCTCCCCCGGACCAGGCCGCCACCTGCTCGCGACCAGCCACCTCGCCGCAACCCCGGCACCCCGGCCGCCCGGTTCCGGCCGCCACCCGCCGAAAACAGCCGGCCCCCACGCCAGGCCACCACCCGCTCATAACCGGCCACCTCGCCGCGACCCCGGCCACCCAACCGCCCGGTTCCGGCCACCCGCCGGAAACAGCCCGCCTCCCCCAAGCCACGCCGCCACCCGCTCGCGACCGGCCACCTCGCCGCAACCCCGGCCGCCCAACCGCCCGGTTCCGGCCGCCACCCGCCGGAAACACCCCGCCTCCCCCAACCAAGCCGCCACCCGCTCGCGACCGGCCACCTCCCGGGCCGTGACCCGGCCCGGGAGGCGCGTTACCCGCGACCTCCTCCCCCGCATTACCTCCCGCGTAATCGACGCCCCGCGCCGCAGGCCACAGGATGGGGTCATCAGCCTCCGGAAAGGACGGACCCCATGACCGCCTACGTCATCGCCCACCTGATGCCCGCCGAGCCGCACGCCGACATCGCCGAGTACCTGGAGCGCATCCAGTCGACCCTGGATCCCTTCGGCGGCCGGTTCCTCGTGCACGGCGCGCCCGTCGAGGTCCGCGAGGGCGACTGGCCCGGCCACCTGGTGATGATCGGCTTCCCCACCGCCGCCGACGCCCGCACCTGGTACGACTCCCCCGCCTACCAGGAGATCGTGCCGTTGCGCGCGGACCACATCCCGGGCAGCATCGTGATCGTCGACGGCGTCGAGGCCGGCCACGACTCCGCGGCGATGGGCGCGGCGATGCGCGCCGCGATGGCCTAGAGCCGCAGGTGGTCCCGCAGCCGGCGGGCGACCCGCGCCATCACGGCCTCCGCGCCGGGCTGCTGCGCCGCCGCCACGCGCGACTCGGTCAGCGCCGCCACCGCGAAGGCCTGCCCGTCGGCGTGCTCGACCACCCCGATCTCGTGCCGCAGCGTCAGCACCGTGCCGGTCTTGGACGACCACACCGACGCGTCGGAGACGAAGTCCGGCGCGAGCCGGTGCCGGACCACGTTGTGCCGCATCAGTTCCCGCACCCGGGCGGCGACCTCGGCGGGGATCGCCGACGGCGTCCACAGCGCCTGCAGCAGGTCCGCGAACGCCCGCGCCGAACCGGAACTCGCGCGGGTCACGTCGAGTTGCGGGATGCGGTGCCCGCGCCCGGCGGTGCCCGCGTCCACGGCCAGCGCGTACGCCAGGTGCACCTCGCCGCGCTCGAAACGTTCCGCGGGTGTGTCGGCCAGCTCCTGCACCGGGTGCCGGACGGTGATGCCCTCGATGCCGAACCCCTTCAGGATCCGGGCGACCTCGGGCGGCGGGGTGAGGCCGAACAACGCGTCGGCCGCGACGCCGTCGCTGATCGCCGTGCTGAGGTAGAGCAGGTCGTCGACGGCGACGCGCGCCGGGTGGCGGAACCGGCTCAGCCCGGTCGGTCCGGGGGTGGTGATGCGGCCGGGTTCGATGTCCAGCTGGGTGGCGCCGTCGAGTTCGCCGAGCCGGATCCGTTCCAGCGTGGCGACCGCGAGCGGCACCTTGACCAACGACGCGGACGGCCACTGCGCGTCCGGCTCGATCGCGATCTCCTCGCCGCTGCGCAGGTCCCGCACCAGGAACGAGCCGCGCAGGCCGGCGTCGTCGAGCTGGTCCCGCAGCTCGCGCAGCAGCGCTTCGGTGTTCACGTCTCCCCCAGGCATCGGCCGATCGACCGCGACAGCGGCCGCAGGCGCTCGCTGTCGTCACTGTACGTCGTGGCCAGCGCGTAGCCGCGGACCAGGCGGACCTCGCCGAGCGGCCGCCAGTGCAGGTCCAGCTCGGCGGCCTGCGCCTCCGAACAGAGCAGGAGGTCGGCGGTGCCGAGCACGTCGGCGACCGCGGTGACCAGCGACTCCGCGGTGACGACCTGCGAGGGCCGCAGCCCGAGGGCGTCACGCAGGTGGGTGAGCCGGTCGCGGATGTGCGGCACGTCGTCCTCGGGTTGCAGCCACACGCGCCGCGCCGGGCCGTCGTCGCCGCGGCCGACGCGCAGGGTTTCCAGGTAGACCGTATGCGCGGCCGGCGGCACCGCTGCGGCCACACCGAGCGGCACCCGCCAGCGGGCTTCGTCCTCGGGAACCGCGGTGAGGGCGGCGCGGACCTCCTGGGTGCGGACGAGGCCGGCGCGTTCGGCGGGCGGCGCGGGGCGGAAGTCGAGGACGAGGTCGTGGTCGCGGGCTTCGGCGTCGAGGTGGGCGAGCTCGCGGGCGGAGCACCAGTCCGGCACGGCGAACCGCAACGGGCGGCGGCGCGCGCGGCGGGCGTCGTGTTCGAAGGCGTCGGCGAGGCGGACCAGCCGGGCGGCCGCGGGGAGCACGTCGCGGCCGAACGGCGTCAGCACCGCGCGCCGGGTCGAGCGGTCGAAGAGCCGGTCGCCGAGGTGCTGTTCGAGCGCGGCGATGCGGCGGCTGGCGACCGGCTGGGGGATGCCGGCCGCGGCCGCGCCGAGGGTGAAGCTGCCGCGCTCGCTGACGCTGACGAAGGCCCGGCAGGCGCCGACGAGATCCACGCCGCGCATCTTATGCCGGATCCGCATGGAAACTGTCTTTTTCGTCTTCGACGGCATCGAGTGGGCACGGGAGGCTGGGGCCATGCTTGTTCGAACTCTTCGCGCCGTGGTGGTCCTGCTCGTCTTCGGGCTGGTCGGGGCGTGTGCCGCGGAACCGCCCCCGCCGCCGCCCGCCGTTTCGACTGTGGCGCCGGCGCCGCAGGTGGACTTCGCCGATCTGGAAGCGCGGTTCGACGCGCGGCTCGGGGTGTACGCGATCGACACCGGGACCGGGCGGGAGATCACGCACCGGGCCGACGAGCGGTTCAACTACGCGTCGGCGATCAAGTCGCTGCTGGCGGGCGCCGTGCTGCGGCGGAACGTCGACCTGGACAAAGTGGTGACCTACACCGACGCGGACATCCAGCCGAACTCGCCGATCACGAAGGACCGGCGGAGCGTGACGGTGCGCGAGGCGGCCGAGGCGGCGCTGCTGCAGAGCGACAACACGGCGGCGAACCTGCTGTTCGCGGAGGTGGGCGGCCCGGCAGGGCTGGCGGCCGTGCTGCGCGAGATCGGCGACACGACGACCCACCCGGACCGGCTCGAGGTCGAGCTGAACTCGGCCATTCCCGGCGACGTCCGGGACACGAGCACTCCGCGGGCGATGGCGGGCAGCCTGCGAGCGTTCCTCCTGGGCGAGGCGTTGCCTGCAGACAAGCGGGATCTGCTGGCCGGGATCATGCGCCGCAACAAGACCGGGACGGAGCTCATCCGCGCCGGCGTGCCGTCCGAGTGGCCGGTGGCGGACAAGACGGGCACCGGCGACTACGGCACCCGCAACGACATCGGGGTGATCTGGCCGCCGAACCGTGCGCCGATCGTGCTGGCGCTGATGTCGAGCCGAGCGACCGCCGACGCTTCGTACGACAACAAGCTGCTCGCCGAGGCGACCTCGCGGGTGGTCGAAGCGCTGCGGTAGGTGGGGTTGCTCTGCGGCTTGATCGGGGTTGGGCCAATCGTGTGCGCGCGATTGCCCAGCCCATCAAGTCGGCGCTCCGGTTGGCGGCCCGCTCGTGCCCACGGCAGGAACAGCGGTGACCGCCGCGAGAGGTCCAGCCATCCGGCAAAAGCTCAGCCCAGCAACTCCTCCACCAGCCGCCGCGCGTAGCTGGGCGACAGGCCGTCCGGGCGGAACAGGATCCGGTACATCATCGGCGCCACCACGTGGTCCAGCACCGTCTCCACCTCCGGCGCCGCCTCGCCGCGCTGGGCCGCTCGCGCCAGGATCACCTCGATCTGTTCCGCCGCGTACGCCGAGCACCGGCTGGCGTTGGTGTCGTCCCCGAGCAGCGCGTCCCGGATGTAGGCGCGCCCGGGCTGCGCGGACATCTCCTCCAGGAACTGCTCCGCCCACGCCGCCAGGTCAGCCCCCAGCGAGCCGTGGTCCTCGGGCGGCGACTCGGGCCGGAGGCGTTCCACCGCGACGTCCGACAGCAGCTCGTGCAGGTCGCCCCAGCGGCGGTAGATCGTCGACGGCGTCACGCCGGCCCGCGCGGCGATCAGCGGCACCGTCAGCGCCTCCCGCCCGGCCTCGGCCTCCAGGGCACGAACCGCGGCGTGCACGGACTCCTGCACCCGCGCGCTGCGGCCGCCGGGGCGCACCATCGGCTTGCGGCTCACACCCCCAGCTTAACGCAACGATTGTGCGTCAAGCGTGGCCCGCGCCCAGGCCCGGACCCGCTCCTCGAACCCCGCCGCCGGAAACGTCCCGTCCTGGGCGACGTCGGCGATCGTGACCTCGAACGGCCCCGCGCCACCCGGCGGCGCATCGAACTCCGGCAGCGCACCACGGGCCCGATGCGAGTTGGCCCGGCGGACCGCCGCGGTGAGACCGGCCACCGCGGGGCGGCCACCGTCCACGAAGGCGCGGACGATCGCCCAGTTCCGCCCCCGGTCCCGCTCCGGCAGCCGGCTCGGGTGCTGCAGCAGGAAACACCCCACGGTCACCCCGTGCAACGGCCCCCACGGCTCCTGCCGCGAGTGGTCCAGCGCCAGCACCACTTGGAACAACTCATCGCAGGGACCGGCCCCACCGCACTCCGCACACGTCACGCGTCCGACGCTAGCGTCTCCACCGGCTGGAGGGTCAACGCTCGAACGCCCGGCCCAGCCCCAGCACCACACCGTCACCCCCGGCGCGGCCGATGAGCTGCATCCCGATCGGCAGCCCCGCCCGGTCCTCCCCCACGGGCACGGTCAGCGACGGCAGCCCGGTGATGTTGGCCGGCGCCGACAACCGCACGTAGGCATCCGAGACGCTCTCTGTCGTCCCGTCGGGCCAGGTCACGCTCTCCTGCCCCACCGGCACCGCGGTGACCGGCACGGCCGGGGCGGCGATCACGTCGACCGTCTCCATCAGACGCGACCACTCACGTCGCATGAGCGTCCGCGCCCGTTGGGCCCGCAGGTAGTCCACAGCGGACATCCGGCGCCCGGCTTCGAGCAGCACCCGCACGTCCGCGGCGTAGAGCTCGGACACCGCGTGCACAGTCGGGTCGTGGTAAGCGCTTGCTTCCGGGACCATCAGTCCCCATTGGACTCCCTGAACGTACCGCGTCATGGGGATTTCGACATCCACCAGCCGCGCGCCGAGCGCCTCCAGTCGGCTGATTCCCGCCCGCACCGCCGATTCGACCTCGGGGTCGACGTGGTCGAAGTAGTAGTTCCCCGGCACGCCGACCCGCAGCCCGGACGGCTCCACGGTGGATACTCCACACAGGACTTCCATCACGAGCGCGGCGTCCTCGGCGGTGCGCGTGATCGGCCCGACGTGGTCCAGCGACCAGGACAACGGCACCACCCCCTCCCGCGGCACCAGGTCGTAGCTCGGCTTGAAACCGGCGACCCCGTTCAGTGCCGCGGGCACCCGGATCGAGCCGCCGGTGTCGGTGCCCAGCGAGAAGGTCGCCATCCCGGCCGCGACCGCCACCGCGGATCCGCCGCTCGACCCGCCTGCGATTCGCCCGCCGTCGCGGGCGTTGACCGTCTGCGGCGTGATCAGCCCGTAGGCGAACTCGTGCGTGTGGGTCTTGCCGACCAGGACCGCGCCGGCCCCCGCCAGCCGGGCCGCGACCGCGCTGTCCGACTCGGCTCGGTGCCCGGCCCGCACGCGGGAACTCGCGGTGGTCGGCAGCCCGGCGACGTCGATCAGGTCCTTGAGCCCCATCGGGATTCCGTGCAGCGGCCCGCGCACGCCGCCCCTCGCGATCTCGCGCTCGGCCTCGCGGGCGGCGTCCCGGGCACGGTCGGCGGTGACGGCGACGTACGCGCCGAGACGGGCGTCGGCCTCCTCGATGCGCATCAGCACGTCGTCGACCAGTTCGACCGGGGACAGTTCGCGGCTCCGCACGGCCGCCGCCGCGCCGGACAGCGTCAGGTCAGCGGGCCGCATCGGACTCTCCCGCCTGGTAGACCGCCGCCGGCGCGGTCTCGCCGAGGTCGAGTTCGCGCAGGACACCGACCACGGTGTCGATGTGGTCGGCGGTGGCCACCACCTCGGGCCGGACTTCGGATGACATGGTCCTCCTCCTAAAGCTAAGTGTTTGCGTTAACCTTAACGCAAACACATTGCGTTTAGGAGGTGTCATGTGGTTCGTGGGTGACATCACGGTGCAGCGGGTCGACGAGGTGCTGCTGCCGCCCGAGACCGGTCCCTGGCTGTTGCCAGGCGCGACGCCGGACGTCGTGAACCGGCACGACTGGCTGCGGCCCGACTTCGCCGACGGCGACGTGCTGCGCCTGGCCAGCCACAGCTTCGCGGTCACGGCCGGCGGTCTGCGGATCCTGGTCGACACCGGCATCGGCGACGGCAAGCAGCGCGCCAACCCGGCGTGGCACGACCTGCGCACCGGCTACCTGGACCGGCTCACGGCGGCGGGATTCGCGCCGGAGTCGGTGGACCTGGTCGTGCTCACGCACCTGCACACCGACCACGTCGGCTGGAACACGCGGCTGGTGGACGGCGAGTGGGTGCCGACCTTCCCGCGGGCCCGCTACCTGACCTCACGCGCCGAACGGGACTTCTGGTCGGGCTACGACATGGACGAGCCGCGGCGGCAGATGTTCCGCGACTCGGTCGAGCCGGTGGCGGACGCGGGGCTGCTCGACCTGGTCGACGTGCCCGACGGCGGCGTCGAGGTCGCGCCCGGGGTGCGGCTGGTCCCCACGCCCGGCCACACCCCCGGGCACGTCGCCGTGCGGTTGACCAGCGGGAACAGCAGCGCGGTGATCACCGGTGACTGCGTGCACCACCCGGTCCAGCTGGCGCACCCGGGGATCACCAGTTGTGTCGACATCGATCCGGCGCTCGCCGAGTCGACGCGCCGGTCGCTGCTGGCGTCGCTGGCCGACAGCGGAACCCTGCTGCTGGGCACCCACTTCCCGCCGCCGACCGGTGGCCGCGTCGTCACCGCGAACGGGGGGCTGAAAATTCTGCCGGCGTGATGTCGAGTCCGGTCGTCGCCGTTCGTCCTCGGGTCAACCGAGGAAAGGAGTCGGCGATGGAACTGATGGAGCAGTACCGGCGGGCGCAGGACGGGCTGGACGCGGTGCTGGCGGCGGTGCCGGACGACCGGTGGGACGTGCCGTCGATGTGCGCGGAGTGGACCGTGCGGGACGTGGCCGGGCATCTGATCTGGGGCCAGTGGCAGATGCGGGCGTGGGCGGTGGGCGAGCCGGACCCGGACCGGTCAGGCGCGCCGGGATCGCCGCGGCCGGGCACGTGGACCGGCGACGACCCGGTGGAGACGTGGCGCAAGGCGCGGGCGGCGTCGATGCCGGCGCTGACCGGGGAGGCGCTGGCGCGGACCACGTCGATCACCGGCATCGGCGAGGTGCCGCTGGCCGCGGTGGTGCCGCTGATGATCACCGACACGGTGGTGCACAGCTGGGACATCGGGCACGCGCTTGGCATGGACGTGCGGGCCGACGCGGACCTGGTGGCGCTGGCCGCGGACTGGGCGAGGCAACACGTCGTGCGGCGGCCGGGTTTCTTCGGGCCGGAGGTGACGCCGCCGCCGGACGCCGACGAGCAGACGCGGATGCTGGCGTTCGTGGGGCGCCGCGTGTGAGGGGAGCCTGACAGCGGACGCGGCTGGGCGGGTCGGCGCCGCGTCGGCGCGCGGCCGCGGGCCGGGCGGTGGTCCGGCCCGCCGAGGCCTCGGACCACCCACGCGGCGGCGCGCTGGGGTGGTGGGTGGTCCGGCCCGCGGCAGCGCGCCGAATCGGTGGGTAGCGCGCCGAGTCGGCGGTGGTCCGCAGCAGCGCGCCGGATCGGCCCGCGCGGCAGCGCGCTGGATCGATGGAGGTCCGGTGTGCCGCCGCGTGCCAGAGCGGGCAGCGCGCGGGGCGGCGCGGGTCCGGCCTGCGGAGGGCTTGGCGCATACGGCCACCGGCCGCCATTTCGGTGCGGGACCGCGCGCCGGATCAATGGGCAACG
The DNA here is from genome assembly GCF_040614195.1 of Amycolatopsis sp. NPDC006125. Taxonomy (NCBI): domain Bacteria; kingdom Bacillati; phylum Actinomycetota; class Actinomycetes; order Pseudonocardiales; family Pseudonocardiaceae; genus Amycolatopsis; species Amycolatopsis sp. NPDC006125. The sequence continues at coordinate 23,550 of NZ_JBEXTZ010000080.1, read as the reverse complement.
CGCTGGGACGGCGGGTGGTCCGGCCCGCCAAGGCCTCGGACCACCCACGCGGCGGCGCGCATTGCCGACTGGAACCTGAGGTGCGAAGAGCTGGCGGGTCGGCCTTCCGGAGGGGATGGCGCGCTGCCCCGCATCGGCGCACTACCCGCGGGGGCAGGCCCACTCGTCCGCGAACCACCTCAGGTTCGGCGGCTCGTCTGGAACCGTTGCTGGTACGCCCTCGGCGAGACGCCCGTGTGCTGCACGAACACGCGCCGCAGGGATTCGGCGCTGCCGAAGCCGCTCGCGTAGGCCGTGGCGGTCACCGGGTGGCCCGCGTCGAGCAGGGACTTCGCCGCGTCGAAGCGGATCAGTTCCACGTACTTGGCCGGCGTGGTGCCCAGTTCCTCCTGGAAGAGCCGCGTCAGGTGGCGGGTGCTCAGACCCGCCCGCGCGGCCAGCTTCGGCAGCGAGTGGTCCCCCGCCGGGTCCGCCGCGACCGCGTCGCACACCGCGCGCAGTGGCGGGGTCTTCGGGGCCGGGCCGCGCAGCGACGGCGAGAACTGCGACTGCCCGCCGGGCCGCTGCAGGAACACCACCAGCGACCGCGCCACGCGGCGGGCCAGCTCGGGCCCGTGGTCGCGCTCCACCAGCGCCAGCGCCAGGTCGATGCCTGCCGTGACCCCGGCCGAGGTGAACACCGACCCGTCCTCCACGAAGATCGCGTCCGGCTCGACCTGGATCGCCGGGTGCGCGCGGGCCAGCGTCGCGGCGTGCTGCCAGTGCGTCGTGGCCCGGCGGCCGTCCAGCAGTCCCGCCGCGGCGAGCACGAACGATCCCGTGCAGATCGACGCGACCCGCTTCGCCCGCCCCGCGATGGTCCGCGCCGCCTCGGCCAGTTCCGGCGGGACGGCGCGCGCGGGGAACACGTCGCCGCCCATCACCAGAGCCGTGTCCAGCGGCCCGGTGTCCGCAACGTCGGCGTCGACGGGGATCCGCATGCCGGTCGACGACGACACGTCCCGCCCGCCGACCGAGCACAGCACCAGCCGGTAGTCCGCGCCGAACCGGTTGGCCTCGGCGAACACCTCGCTCGGCCCGGCCACGTCGAGCAGCTTCACCTCGTCGAACACCAGTAGCGCCAGCCGCCGCACGCGCACCTCCACACGTCCCGATCTGTGGAGAGTACGTCGCGAATCGAGGAGCGCAGGCAACCCCGCCGCTGCGACGCTCGAGGGGACCAGAAAGGACACCACCGATGACCACCGTGATCGCCGGCATCACCATCCCCGACTCCGCGCTCGCCGCCGAAGCCACCGAGCTGGTCCGCGACGCGACCGACGACCTGCTGTTCCACCACTCGCGCCGGGTGTTCCTGTTCGGCTCGCTGCAGGGCCGCCGCCTCGGCCTCACCGCCGACCCGGAACTGCTCTACGTCGGCGCGATGTTCCACGACCTCGGCCTCACCGAGAAGCACCGGGGCGCGACGCAGCGGTTCGAACTCGACGGCGCCGACGAGGCCCGCCGCTTCCTCGAATCCCACGGCGTGCCCGAGGACTCCGTGCGCAAGGTGTGGGAGGGCATCGCCCTGCACACCACCCCCGAGGTGCCGTGGCGGCTGGAACCCGAGGTGGCCCTCGTGACCGCGGGTGTGGAGACCGACGTGCTCGGCATCGGCCGGGACAAGCTGGCCGAGTCCGACCTCGCGGCCGTCGTCGCGGCCCACCCGCGCCCGGACTTCAAGCGCCGCATCATCCAGGCCTTCGCCGACGGCTTCCGGCACCGCCCGGACTCCACCTTCGGCACGGTCAACGCCGACGTCCTCGAACACGTCGACCCCGCCTACCGGCACATCGACTTCGTGGAGGTGATCCTCCGCAACGACTGGCCGGAATGATCCGTCCGCCGGCGCCTCCGCGGACCAGGCGTCACTCCCCCGCGAGTGCGAGGACCGTGCGGGCCTGCTCCAGCATCGCCACGTCGAGGAAGGTGCCGTCGGTCAGGGCGATCGCCCCGACGCCGGCCGCGGTGGCGTGGTCCAGCCGGGACAGCACCTCGCGGGCCCGTGACACTTCTTGTTCGCTGGGCAGGAAAGCGACCCGAATGGTGTCCAGCTGGGCCGGGTGGATCGCGGTGCGCCCGCGGAACCCCAGCGCCCGCCCCGCGCGGCAGGACGCGGCGAGCCCGTCCAGGTCACGGACGTTGGTGTAGGCCGACATCACCGGCGGCACCAGGCGGGCAGCGCGCGCGGCGACGACCACCCGGCTGCGCGCCCAGGCCAGCCCGGCCTCGTCGGTCACCCCGAGGTCGGAGCGCAGGTCCGCTTCGCCGAGGCCGATGGAGGCGACCTGCGCCGACGCCGTCGCGATCTCCAGTGCCCGCTCGACGCCGAGCGCGGATTCGATGAGCGGGTGCAGCTCCCGGCCGGGCAACGCCTCGGCCAGCGCGTGGATCTCCTGCGCAGACTCGACCTTCGGGATCCGCGCGCCCACCTCCACCGGCAAACCGGCCAGAGCCGCCAGGTCCGCCGTGTGCCACGGCGTGCTCGCGTGGTTGATGCGCACCTGCACGCGGCGGGCGAGCGACTCCGACAGCAGCCGCACCGCGTTCGCTCGCGCCTCGTCCTTGCGAGCCGGGGCGACGGCGTCCTCCAGGTCCACGAGCACGACGTCGGCGGCCGAATCCAGCGCCTTCGCCACCCGGTCGGGCCGATCGGCCGGCACATACAGCAGGGTCAACGCCGGAGCGCTCACACCACACCCTCCTCACGCAACCGCACCACGACCAACGGCGCGAACAGCGCCTTCACCACCCGATCCGGCCGATCGGCCGGCACATACAGCAGAGTCAACGCCGGAGCGCTCACACCACACCCTCCCCACGCATCCGCGCCACGACCAACGGCGCGAACAGCACCTTCCCCACCCGGTCCCGCCGGCCAGCCGGCACCAGAGTCAACGCGGGCGCACTCACGCCGCGCCCTCCTCACGCAACCCCGCCACCACCGAAGACGCGACACCCAGCACCTTCACGACCCGATCCGCGGGCGCATGCAACAGCGTCAACGCGGGCGCACTCACACCGCACCCTCCTCACGCAGCCGCGCCACCTCGGACGGCGCGAAACCCAGCTCCCCCAGCACTTCGTCGGTGTCCGCGCCATGCGCGCGGCCCGTGTGGGCGATGACCCCGTCGTGGCCGGACAGCCGGAAGATGGGCCCCTGCATGAGCGTCGGCCCCAGCTCTGGGTCCTCGATCTCGTGGATCGTGCCCAGGGCGCGGAACTGCGGGTCCTCGACGATGTCCTCGGCGTCGTAGATCGGCGCCACCGCGGCCTGCGCGGCCTCGAACTCGGCGACCACCTCGTCGCGGGTGTGCCGGGCGATCCACCCGCCCACGGCCTCGTCGAGCTCGTCGGCGTGCTTCGCGCGCTCGGCGCCGCTGGCGAACCACGGCTCGTCGATCAGGTCCGGCCTCCCGACCAGCCGCATCACGCGCTCGGCGATCGACTGCGCCGACGTCGACACGGCGACCCACTGCCCGTCGCCGGTGCGGTAGGTGTTGCGCGGCGCGTTGTTCACCGACCGGTTGCCGGTGCGCGGCTGCACCGAGCGCAGCTGGTCCCACCGCGTGATCTGCGGCCCCAGCATCGCCAGGATCGGCTCCACGATCGCGGTGTCCACGACCTGACCGCGCCCGGTCCGCTCACGCGCCGACAGCGCCACCATGATCGCGTACGCGGTGGCCAGCGAGGCGATGCCATCGGCGAGCCCGAACGGCGGCAGCGTCGGCGGCCCGTCCGGTTCCCCGGTGGCGGCGGCGAACCCGCTCATCGCCTCCGCCAGCGTGCCGAACCCGGGCCGCCGCCGGTACGGGCCGATCTGCCCGAACCCGGTGACACGGGCGAGCACGAGCCGCGGGTTGCGCGCGGACAGCTCGTCGTAGCCCAGGTCCCAGCGCTCCAGCGTGCCCGGCCGGAAGTTCTCGATGATCACGTCCGACCGTTCGGCCAGCTTCAGGAACACCTCGCGGCCGCCGGGTTTGCCCAGGTCGGCGGTGATGGTGCGCTTGTTGCGGCCGAGCGTCTTCCACCACAGGTTGACGCCGTCCTTGGCGACGCCGTGGTTGCGCGCCGGATCGGGACGGCCGGGGTGCTCGACCTTGATCACCTCGGCGCCCATGTCACCCAGGTGCATCGCGGCCATCGGGCCGGCGAACAGCGTGGCGGCGTCGACGACGCGCAGCCCGGCCAGCGCCCCGGCGGCGGGGTCCCGGGAGACGGTCACGCGGTCACCTCCGGCAGGTCCCAGGCGCAGCGGAACCCCACGGTCGCGCCGCGCGCCAGCCCGAGCCCGGGCAGGAGCAGCTTCACGCTGTAGTCCGGGTCGCGGCGGCCGCCTTCGACGTACCAGTCGGAGCCTTCGGCGCGGTAGTCGCAGCCGCCCTTGAGCATCACGAACCGGGTGCGCCCGTCGGAGTGCTCGCTCTCGGTCCAGTTCCACACGGCGGGCTCGCCGCGGCGCAGCAGGCCGGTCTCGCCCGCGAGCTGCCATTCGTCCTCGGTGGGCAGCCGCCCGCCGCGCCACGCGCAGTACGCGCGGGCGTCGTCGAGGTCCACGTAGGTCACCGGCGCGTCGGCGTCGGTGTTCCACGCGAGGAACCGGTGCGGTTGCGCCGGCCGGTAGCCGGTCCGCTCCAGGAACTCGGTGAACTGCGCGTTGGTCACCTCGGTCGCCGCGACGGCCACCGCGTTCGCGAGCACACCGTCGCGCTGGAGAGTGCGCGCGTCGTGCAGCCGCGGCGGCAGCGGCTTCCACTCGTCGACGTACGGCGCGCCCTGGTACATCCCGGTCTCGCGGGCGCGGTAGCGGACGGTCAGCACGTACGGTCCGGCGGGCACGACCACGGCGTCCGGGTCGGGCGTGCCGGTGCTGCGGGCCGACTGCTTGCGCACGGCGAGGCGGTGCGGGAAGCGGGCGTCCGGATCGTGCGGCACGTCCGGCAGTTCCTTCACCCACGCGGGTTCCGCCTCGGCCCGCAGGAACGCGGCGATCCCTCGCGCGGGCACACCCGGACCCAGCAACGGGATTCCGGGCGCGACCGGGCCGGTGTAGTCCCGGTCGCTCCGGTTGACGACCGTCCACAGTGTCTGGTCGCCGAGGTCCCAGCGGGAGCCGTACACCCCGGCCTCCTCCGCGCCGGGCGCGAGTTCGGCCAGCGGCGTCCACTCGCCGTGCAGCAGCAGGTCCTCGGCCGCCCGCTGGACGGTCACCATGCGCCGCACCGTCGCCGCGTCCCGGCGCGACCAGCCGACCCACACGCCGAAGACGACCTCCCACACCATCACGCCGACGCCGTTGAGCCACGCCGACTGCAGTTCCTCGGTGTGGTCGCGGTGCCAGCGGCGGACGTGGTGCTGCATGTGCCGCCGCTCGTACCAGTGCGCGCGCAGCACGCCGGGCACGGGCGAGTCGGCGAAGAACTGCGCCCACGACGACGCGTGGTCCTCGATCCGCTCGACCGGCAGCTTCGACTCGCCCTCCAGCACGATCCCCGGCTTCGCCCGCTCCAGGGCCTCGACGAACTCGGGTTCCGCCTTCTTGAGGGTGTCCAGGAAGACTCCGTCCGCGCCGAGGTCGGCGACCAGCGACGCGAGCTCCTCGAGGTCGTCCCCGGCGCGGCGGGTGCCGACGTCCCACGGGTTGTAGTCGACGAACACGTGCAGGCCCGCGTCGTGGAACTGCCGCACGAGATCGGTCAGCCCGGGCACGTCGCGGTAGAAGTCCCACTGGTTGCGGTCGTCCAGGCCGATCACCGGGTAGGCGTGCCACAGCACGACGGCGTCCAGCCCGGCGAACCGCTCCCGGGCGTCGGCGAGGAACCGCTCCGGCGTGAAGCGGCCCTGCTCGAAGTCGTAGAGCAGCTCGTCCCACAGCCACACCTGCGCGACAGTGCGGCACCGCGCCGCCCACGCCGCGCCGGGCCGCTCGTAGGCCGCGCCGGTGTAGCCGTGCCGCCCGCGGGCGTCCTCGCGCCACTCGCGCAACCGCTCGCGCCACGCCGGGCGGTCGGCCGGGTCCGCCGGGCCGGCGAAGATCTTCGCCTCGTCCAGCGCGACCAGCTGGTCCCCGGTCAGCGGGCCGGGCGGGACCTCGGTGGGCCGGTCGATCGGGCGCGGCACGAGCGGGTCGAACGTGTAGGTCATTTCGCGCTCTCCTCGACCTCCGCGACGGTGGGCACGGCGTCCTGCGCGCCGGGCCGGGTGACCGCGAGCGCGGCCGCGGCACCGGCGAGCCGGGCGGCGCCGGCCAGGTCCAGTCCGCGGGCGAGCCCGGCCGCGAGCACGCCGCAGAAGGTGTCCCCGGCGCCGGTCGTGTCGACCGCGTCCACCTTGACGCCCGGCACCCGCACGGGCTCGCGGTCCCGTTGCGCCACCAGGGATCCCTCGGCGCCGAGCGTGATCACCACGGCGGGCACCCGCTCCAGCAGCGCCGCGGCCAGTTCCTCCGGCGCGGCCTGGGTGTGCGCGAGGTCGGCGGCCTCGTACTCGTTGACTATCAGCAGGTCCAGCGCCGCCCAGACATCGCCGGGCAGGTCCTGCGACGGCGCCGCGTTGAGCACCATCCGGGCGCCCGGCCGTCGTGCGGCGGCGGCCGCGCGGACCATGTCGAGCGGGATCTCCAGCTGCGCCAGCACGACGTCGGCGTGCGCGATCCGCTCGACCTGGGCGGCGGTCAGTTCGAGGCGCGCGTTCGCGCCGGGCGCGACCACGATGGCGTTCTCGCCGTCCGGGGAGACGGTGATGAGCGCGGTCCCGGTCGGAGCGTCCACACGGGACACCAGGTCGACGCGGACCCCGGCTCGCTCCAGGGAGGCCAGCAGCAGATCTGCGGACTCGTCGCGGCCCAGGGCGCCGACGAACGTGGTGTCCGCTCCCCCGGCCCGCGCCGCGGCGACAGCCGAGTTCGCGCCCTTGCCACCCGGGGTGCGGCGCAGGTCGCCGCCGAGGATCGTCTCCCCGCCACCCGGATGGCGCGGCACGTCGACGACGAGGTCGACGTTGGCCGAGCCGACGACCACGACCTGCCCGGTCATGCGGCACCTCGTTCCACGGTCAGGGCGGCCGTGCGGGCCGCGAGGTCGGTGATGCGCTGCTCCCCGCCCGGCAGCGAGGTCGCGATGCGGTCGTCCAGCGGTTTCGCCCACTGGTCCGGCACCCCGTGCAGGGCGCCGACGACGCCGCCGACAGTAGCGGCCGCCGAGTCGGTGTCCCAGCCCGCGGTGACCGCGATCGAAATGCTCGGGCCGAACTCGCCGCCGCCCCTGGCCAGCGCGAAGGCGATGACGGCCGCGTTGTTCAGGACGTGGACCCAGTGCAGGTGCCCGTATTCGGCGTGCAGGCGGTCCAGTCCCGCGTCGACGCCGAGACCGGCCAGCGACCGTCCGAACCGGACGGCCTGCGCGAGCCTGCTGTCCGGCGGGATCACGGCTTCCGCCGCGTCCAGCACCTCGTCGGCCGTGCCGCACACCATCGACGCCGAGGCGAGCGCGGCTGCCCACATCGCGCCGTAGATGCCGTTGCGGGTGTGGCTCAGGCGGGCGTCGGTCCACGCCATCCGGGCCGCGGCGCGCACGTCGCCCGGCGAGACCCAGCCGAACACGTCGGTCCGGATGAGCGCGCCGATCCACTCGCGGAACGGGTTGTGGTGCGTGGCGGTCTCCGGCACCGGGCGGGCGTCCAGGATGTTGCGGTAGGCGGCGCGCTCGGCGGTGAACACCCGCCCGGCGGGCAGGTTGTCCAGCCACAGCTGCGCGACGTCGTCGGTGGTGAACCCGCGGCCGCGCTGCTCCAGGAGCGTGAGCGCGAGCATCGGGTAGTTGAGGTCGTCGTCCTCCGGCATCCCGTCGATGTTCTCCGCCAGCGAGGTCGGGGCGGAACGGCGGTTCCACGGCCACCGCGTGGCGACCTCGTCCGGCAGGCCGACGGCGGTGAACCAGCGGTCGAGCGGCCAGCGGCCGGTGGCGCGCAGGATCTCCTCGATGCCCTCGCGGGGGATCTTCTCGACCGGCTTGCCGAGCAGGCACCCGGCGGCGCGGCCGGTCCACGCGTCCAGCACGCGCCCGCTGCCGCCGGAAAGTTTCGGCGCGGGCGGCAGCAGTTCGGCGATGGCGTCCCAGTCGTCCGGTTCGTGCGGCGCCGGCGTGGCGGGCAGCGCGGCCAGCTCGTCGAGCAGGTCGCGGGCCAGCGCCCGCAGCTCCGGGGTGGCCGGCCGCGGACCGGCGCCGCTCACCGCGGGCACCGGGTCGCCACCGGCCGCGACCCAGCGGTCCCGGATAGCGGTGACGTCCCGGCCCTCGGCGGCGGACTGCACCAGCTCGTGCGCCAGCAGGTCCTCGGGCTGCGCCCAGGTGAGCCTCACGACCGCTCCCCCGTCCGCCGCGGCGGCGTCCCGGCCTGCGGCGTACCCACCTGCCGACTCACCGGCCCCGCCGGCCGCGCGATCACCACCGGATCCCGCCACCGCAGCCGCACAGTCACGCCACCCTCCTCACACAACCCCCAGCCGAGCCTCACGACCGCTCCCCCGCACGCCGCCGCGGCGCCCCCGCCTGCGCCGTGCCCACCTGCCGACTCACCGGCCCAGCCGACCGCGCGATCACCACCGGCTCCCGCCACTCCAGCCGCACAGTCACGCCACCCTCCTCACACAACCCCCAGCTGATGTCGTCCCGCACCGTCACGCCTGGTCCAGCGCGTCCAGCGTCCGCAGCCGCGCCAGTGCGCGTTCCCGGTCCGCCTTCAGGATGTCCGCGGCCGCCGCGGCCATCAGCCGCCCGGTTTCGCGGAGGTCCATCCTGCTCGCCTCGCCGATCGCGTCGATCCAGTCGGCGGGCACGGCCGCCGTGCCACCGAGACCGGCGCACAACGCGCCCGCCATCACCGCGATCGAGTCGGCGTCCCGGCCGTAGTTCACCGCGCCCAGCACCGCGCCGCGGTAGTCGCCGCGGTGGCCGAGCACGAACCCGAGCGCGGCGGGCAGCTCCTCGATCGACTTGGTGCGCGACGGCCGCCGCGCGTCCATCGACATCTGCCGGTACTGCGGCCCCACCGAGTCGTACGGGGCGACCGTGTCCCGGATCAGCCGGGCCAGCTCCCGCTCCTCGTCGTCGTTGGACGGTGCGGAAGTCCAGCCGTCGAAGGCGTCCACCACGGCGCGGAGGGCGGCGGCGGTGCCGTCGTGCGCGACGTCCAGCGCCGCGGCGACCACGTCGTCCAGCGTCGCGCCGGGGGCGACCGACGCCGCGACCATCGCCGCGAACACGCCGGCCGCCTCCCGGCCGTAGCTGGACTGGTGGGCGCCGGTCAGGTCGATCGCCTCGGCGTAGGCGCCGCGCGGGTCCCCGGCGTTGGCGAGCCCGACCGGCGCCACGTACATCGCGGCGCCGCAGTTGACGACGTTGCCGACCCCGGCCTCCCGCGGGTCGACGTGCCCGTAGTGGAGCCGGGCGACGATCCACTTCTCCGCCAGGAAGACCCGCTGCAGCAGCAGCGCGGTCGACTCCAGCTCGGGCACCCACCTGGGTTCGCCGATCATCAGCGGCACCAGGTCCTCGGCCATCGCGTACGCGTCGAGGTGCGCGCGGCGCTTCGCGTACACCTCGACGAGCGCGCGGGTCATCAGGGTGTCGTCGGTGACGTGCCCGTCCCCCTTGTGGTACGGCGCGATCGGGCGCGCCTCCCGCCAGTTCGGGAACCACGGCCCGACGATGCCGGTCACCCGGCCGCCGTGGCGCTCCTCGATCTGCTCCGGGGTCCACCCCTCGGTGGCGCCACCCAGCGCGTCCCCCACGGCCGCCCCGGTGATCACCGCCACCGCTCGGTCTTCCAGCCAGGTCACCGGCTTCACGTTTCCCTTCCAGATGGTCCGGTCGCTACCGGTTGATGGAGTTCCAGCCGTCGGTCAGTTCCTTCGACAGACCGTTCGCGTCGATCTGCTTCGCGAGGAACTTCTGGTAGGCCGGGGTAGCGACGGTGTCCTTCCACTGCGCGTACTTGTCGACGAACAGGTACGGCGCGGAGGTGAGGTACTGGCCCGAGGACAGGATCTCCTTCCAGCCGTTCTGCGCGCCGAGCTTCGTGGTCAGCGCCTCGCGGGCCGAAGTGGTCGCCGGGATCAGCGCGTCGGCCTCGTTGAGCGCGGCCAGGTTCTCGGTGTTGGTGAAGAACTCGATGAACTGCGCGGCCTGCTCGACGTGCGCGGAGTCCTTGTTCACCGACAGCGTCTGCGGATTGGCGGCCTGCGCGGGACCGGCGGGGCCGGCCAGCGGCGGCAGCACGACCCAGTCGAAACCGGCGGGCGCGTCCTTGGCGATGTTGGCGGCCTGGAACGAACCCTGGATCGTCATCGCGGTCTGCCCGGCGTAGAACGGCGCCAGCGCCTTGGAACCGGACTGGGTCAGCGTGACCGGCAGGATCGAGTTGTCCTGGTGCGCCATGGCGTCCACCAGCTGCGGCAGGGCCATCTCACCCTGGCCGACGCTGATCTTCGCGTCGGTGCCGGTGCCGTCGAAGTACTTGCCGCCGAAGCCGGGCGCGAGCGCGACCATCGCGGCGGTCGGGCTGGACAGGCCCCAGCCGAGGCCGTAGGCGCCGTCGCGGGTGGTCGCCTTCGCGATCTCCCGCAGCTGGTCCCAGGTCATCGTGTCGCCGGCCGGGATGGTGACCCCGGCCTTCTGCAGCAGCGCCCGGTTGGCGAAGACCACATAGGACTGCAGCTCGGTCGGGTAGGCGATCACCTGGTTGTCCACGGTGACCGAGTCCAGCACGCCCTTGGGGATGTCGGTCTTCTTCTGCTCCGACAGGTACGGCGTGAGGTCGGCGAGGTAGCCGTCCTTGGCGAACGGGACGACGCCGGCGGCCTCGTAGTGGATGATGTCCGGCGCGCTGCCCGCGTTGAACTGCGTGATCAGCTTGTCGTAGACGCCGTCCCAGCCCGCCTGCACGACCTCGACCTTGACGTCGGGGTGCGCCTTGTTCCAGTCGTCGACGATCTTGTTCGTCGCCGCGATCGCCGCGGGCTGGTCCGACAGGGACTGGAACTTGAGCGTCACCGGGCCGCCGGCGCTGTCACCGCCGCTGGAGCACGCGGTGAACAGCAGGCTCGCGGCCGCCGCGAGCGCGGCCGTCACCAAACGTCGAGACTTCATTGACCGACCTTTCGTTTTCCGGGGGTTCATCCCTTCACCGCCCCGGCCATCAGCCCGCTGGTGAGCCTCCGGCGCAGGATGGTGAAGAAGACGATGCTGGGGATCGCGGCGAGCACGGCGCCCGCGGCGAGCGGGCCGAGGGACACCTTGCCCTCGCCGCCGATGAACATGTTCAGCGTGATGGGCAGCGTGTAGTTCTCCGGCGACTGGAGCAGCACCAGCGCGAAGAAGAACTCGTTCCAGGAGGAGACGAAGCTGAACATCGCGGTGGCGACGATGCCGGGCATCAGGAGCGGGAACACGATCCGGCGCAGCACGGTCCACCGGCCCGCGCCGTCCATCGCGCCGGCCTCTTCCAGGTCGACCGGGATCGCGCTGACGTAGCCCTGCAGCATCCACAGCGCGAACGGCAGCGTGTAGGTGGTGTGCACCAGCGTCAGGCCGGCCAGGCTGTCGGCCAGCCCGATGGTGCGCAGGATCAGGAACAGCGGCAGGATCACCAGGACCACGGGGAAGACCTGGGACACCAGGATCCAGCCCACGCCGGCGGCGCGGATCTTGCCCTTGAGCCGGGCGAGCACGTAGGACGCGGGCAGCGCGATCACGATGACCAGCGCGGTGGACACCAGCGCCACGACCAGGCTGTTGCCCGCCGAGTGCACCAGGCCCTGTCGGTCGAGCGCTTCGGTGTAGTTGTCCCAGTGCCACTGCTGCGGCAGCAGGCTCACGGTGAGCGAGTTGAGCTCGCCGGAGGACTTCACCGACGCCGAGATCAGCCACAGCAGCGGGAAGCCGAGGAACAGGATGTAGGCCGCCAGCGCCAGGTACTGGGCGGGACGCAGGAGGACGCGCATGTGGTCACCGCCCCCGCTCGGCGCGGTCGTCGCGGAACTGCGACCGCAGGTAGACCGCCAGCAGCAGCACGACGATGATCACGAGCACGAGCCCCATCGCCGCCGCGTAGCCGATGTTGCGGTTCTTGAACGCTTCGAGGTAGATGAAGAGCACCGGCACCATCGTCTTTCCGCCCGGCCCGCCCTCGGTGAGGACGTAGACCAGCGAGAACGAGTTGAAGTTCCAGATGAAGTTCAGCGACGTGATCGAGGTGACGATCGGCCGCAGGCTGGGCCAGGTGACCGCGGTGAACCGCCGCCACGCGCCCGCGCCGTCCACCGCCGCGGCCTCGTGCAGGTCCTGCGGGATCTGCTGCAGACCGGCCAGCAGGGTGACGGTGGTCTGCGGCATGCCGACCCACACGCCGACGACGATCACCGCGGGCAGCGCCGTGGAGAAGTCGCCGAGCCAGTTGGTGTCGGCGGGCAGGCCGACGCTGCCGAGGAAGGCGTTGAGCGGGCCGCCGTTGGCCGAGTAGATCATCTGCCACATGATCGCCACGACGACCGGCGGCATCGCCCACGGGATGAGGGCGAGCACACGGGTCAGGCCCTGCAGCTTGAGGCCCGAGTTGAGCAGCAGCGCCAGGCCCATCGAGGCGGCCAGCTGCAGCACGGTGACGCCGACCGTCCAAATCAGACCGATGCGGAGGCTGTCCCAGAAGAACGAGTTGCCCGCCAGCTTGGTGAAGTTGTCGATGCCGGTGAAGTCGTAGTCGGGGTTGCGGACCAGGCGGGCGTCGGTGAACGCCAGCGCCAGGCCCATCACCAGCGGCGCGACGCTGAGCACCAGGATCGGGATCAGCGACGGCATCACCAGCGCGATCGCCTCGCGGCGGCGCGAGCGGGCCATGGTGCCCTTGCGGCGCTTGCGGGGCGCCGGTGCGGGCGCGGGGGCGCGGGTGTCCGCGGCCAGGGTCATCGCCGGCCTCCCTCGGTGAGCCCGCCCGCGGCGGGGACGGTGGAACCGCGCACGATCAGCTCCGGGCCGACGGTGACCTGCTGCGCGTCCTGGCCGGCGTCGTCGGCGAGGCGGAGCATGAGCTGCGCGGCGGCGCGCCCGCGCTCGGTGCTGCCGAGGGAGACGCTGGTCAGGGTCGGGTGGAAGACGCGGCCGATCTCGGTGTCGTCCATGCCGGTGACCGCGATGTCGTCCGGCACGGACAGCCCGAGTTCGCGGATGGCGTGGATGGCGCCGATGGCGAGCAGGTCGTTGGCCGCGACGATGGCGTCGAGGCGTTCCGGGGCCGCGGCCAGCAGGCGGCGCGCGGCGGTGAGGCCGGCGGCGACGGTGAAGTCCTTGGCGACCTCGGTGGTGTGGCCCGTGCCCGCGGCGGCTTCGAAGCCACGCTGGCGGGCCTGGCCGGGGGTCGTGTCGAGGGGGCCGTTGAGGAAGCCGATCCGGCGGCGCCCGAGTTCCTGCAGGTGGCGGACCGCCTGGCCGATGCCGCCCGCGGAGTCGGTGGAGACCGAGCTGATGCCGTGGGCGTCCAGGGCGCGGCCGATGACCACGACCGGGACGGCGGCCTGCTGGATCTCCTCGATCAGGCGGTCGTCGGTGCGCAGCGGGCTGATGACCATGCCGTCGACGAAACCGCTGTTGAGGCTGCGCACCAGGTCGGCCGTCGAGGTCGAGGTGTCGCCGGTGGTCATGACCACGACGCGGTACCCGTGCGGCGCGAGGACCTCGTGGATGGCCCGCATCATCTCGACGTAGACCGGGTTGCCGATGTCGGCGACCGCGAACGCGATCTGGAAGGTCTTCTTCATCCGCAGCGAGCGGCCGATGGCGTCCGGGCTGTAACCCAGCTCCTCCGCGGCGGCCCGGACGCGCTCGATCATGGCCGGGCTAGCGCCGGTGCCGTGCAGGGCGCGCGAGGTCGAGGCCAGAGACACCCCGGCTCGTTCGGCCACCTGCAGCAGCGTGGCCCGTGTAGACGTCATTGTCGCTCCGTCGTCGTTCGTTGCCTTGGAAACGTTTCCAACCCGTGACGCTCGGTGGTTGGAAACGATTCCAAGGGGCTGCGGGGAATAGTGACATCCGGTTCGAGGGGTGTCAACACCGGGGTGCGCGTGGGGTCGCGGTGGCGGCTTCGACGCTGGTCAGCGGGCGGCTGAGCTCGCGCGGCAGGCGGTGGCGCTCGCCCTACTGTTCGCGGCGGGGTTTTTACGCTCCGCTACGAGCTTCCCACACTCCGCGATACCCGCCGCGCTGCCCCGCCCGTGTCCTACGCTCCGCGATGCATCCCGCGCTACCCCGCGCGTGAACCACTCCCCACGACGCCATCCGCGCTATCCCGCGCAAGCCACACGCCCGCGGCGCATCCCGCACTGCCCCGCGGGGCCACACGCCCGCCACGCATCCCGCGCTACCCCGCGGGGCCACACGCCCGCCACGCATCCCGCGCTACCCCGCGCGGCCACACCCCCGCCACGCATCCCGCGCTACCCCGCCCGAACCACACGCCCCGCCACGCATCCCGCGCTACCCCGCCCGAACCACACGCCCCGCGACGCATCCCGCGCTGCCCCCCGCCCGAACCACACGCCCCGCCACGCCACCCGTGCTACCCCACGCCTCCGATGCGTCCCGCACTGCCCCGCCCGAATCACAGGCTCCGCGGTGCGATCTGCCTCCAGGCGCGAGCCGCGCCCACGCTGCCACGCGGTCTCACGTCTCGCACTGTCAGGCGCATCGCTCCGCAGTGCGAGTTTCCCGTCCTTGAAGGCGCCCCGAAGGTTGCGCCCGGGAGCGTCCACTTCAGACCCTGCGCGCGACATTTTCCCCAGCAGGTCAGCGGAAAGCGTCCGCGTTCTCCCGCGCCCACTGCTCGAACGTGCGCGGCGCCCGCCCGGTCACCTCGGCCACGTCGGGGTGCACCGTGGCCTCGTCCAGCTTGCCCTCGGCGTAGAACTGGGCGAACGCCTCCACGTAGTCGGCCGGCATCGCCGCTGCCATCTCGGCCCGGGTCTCCTCGTCGGACAGGCCCACCACGCGCAGGTCCCGGCCCAGCACACGCCCGAGCACCGCCACCTGCTGGGCAGGCAACAGCGCCTCGGGACCGGTCAGATCGTAGATCCGGCCCTCGTGCCCGCCCCGCAGCGCCCGCACGGCCACCGCCGCGATGTCGCCCGGGTCGACGCACGCCGCGGGCACGTCCGGGTACTGCACACGCACCTCGTCGCCCGCCCGCAGCTGCGGCAGCCACCGCAGCGCGTTCGACATGAACGCGCGCGGCCGCAGGAACGTCCACGCCAGACCGGACTCCCGCACGGCCCGTTCGGACAGCGTCATGTACCGCGACACGGCGTTGTCCAGATCCGCAAGCGCGGCCGACCCACCGGACAGCAACACCACCCGCTCGACACCGACCGCCCGCGCCCGCGCCAGCAGCCCCGGCATGTCCGCGTACCCGGACAGCAGGAACACCCCGGTCACGCCCTCGAACGGGACGCTCGCCGGATCGTTGAGATCGCCGACGACCGGCTCCGCACCGGGGACCACGGCGTCCGGCTTCCGCACCAGCGCCCGCACCGGCTCACCAGTCCCGGCGAGCTCGCGCACCACCGCCCCGCCCGCCGTGCCGGTCGCGCCAGTGACGAGAAACATCGTGCCCCCCAGATGCCGGTCGAGTCCTGGACAATACCCGGTGTGAAGAAGATCGGGTTCCTTTCGTTCGGCCACCACCAGCCGGGCACGCCCACCCCGACGGCCGGCGACGCGCTGCGGCAGATGGTCGAGCTCGCCGTGGCCGCCGAGGAGCTGGGCGTCGACGGCGCGTTCCTGCGCGTGCACCACTTCGCGCCCCAGTTCTCGACACCCTTCCCGCTGCTGGCGGCGATGGCCGCGCGCACCGAGCGCATCGAGCTCGGCACCGGCGTGATCGACATGCGCTACGAGAACCCGCTCTACATGGCCGAACAGGCCGCGGCCACCGACCTGCTCAGCGGCGAACGGCTGCAGCTCGGCATCAGCCGCGGCTCCCCCGAACCCGCGCTGCACGGCGCGTCCGCGTTCGGCTACGTCCCGGCCGACGGCGAGACCGACGCGGACATGGCGCGCAAGCACACGGAGATCTTCCGGACCGCGATCGGCGGCAGCGGTGTCGTCCGGGCCGATCCGCGGATGACCGGCCGCGGCGGGATGCTCGCGATCCAGCCGCAGTCGCCGACGCTGTACGAGCGGATCTGGTGGGGCAGCGGCACCCGCGCCACCGCGAAGTGGGCCGCCGAGCAGGGGATGAACCTGATGAGCTCGACACTGCTCACGGAGGACACCGGGGTGCCGTTCGACGAGCTGCAGGCCGAGCAGATCGAGATCTTCCGCGCGGAGTGGGCGCGCCTGGGGCACGTCCGCGAGCCGCGGGTGTCGGTGAGCCGCAGCGTAATTCCGATCACCACCGACGTCGACCGGCGGTTCTTCGGGCGGGAACGGGACAGCCAGGACCAGGTCGGCTGGCTCGACGGCGGGGTGGCGCGGTTCGGGAAGACCTACGCGGGCGAGCCGGACGTGATCGCCAAGCAGCTCGCCGAGGACGCGGCCGTGCAGGCGGCGGACACGGTCCTGGTGACGGTGCCGAACCAGCTCGGCGTGGACTACAACGCGCACCTGCTGGAGTCGATCGTCCGCGACGTCGCACCCGACGCCGGCTGGCGCTGAAACGTTCGCCGCTCGTTCACCCGGCCCTCATGTGCGCGGCCGAAGATCGCCGGGTGCGTAGAACACTGGCGGTCGTGCTGATGCTGAGCGGAATCCTGCTGACCTCGGTGGCGCCCGCGAACGCGAGCGAGCCGCGGCAGCGGGTGCTGTCCGTGCTGAGTTTCAACATCCACCACGCGCAGGGCACCGACGACGTGCTCGACCTCGCGCGCGTGGCCGGGGTGATCCGGGACAGCGGCGCCGACGTCGTCGGGCTGCAGGAGGTGGACCGGCACTACTCGGCGCGCAGCGAGTGGGCCGACCAGGCCGCCGAGCTCGCCCGGATGCTCGGCTACCACGTGGTCTTCGGCGCGAACATCGACCGGGATCCGCCCGCCGCCGGCAGCCCGCGGATCCAGTACGGCACCGCGATCCTGTCCCGCTACCCGATCACCGCGTGGGACAACACGCACCTGTTCCGGTCGCCGAACCAGGAGCAGCGCGGGCTGCTGCACGCGGTGCTGGACGTGCGCGGCGTGGCGGTGCACGTGTACGACACACACCTCGCGGCAAGTTCCCAGGTGGACCGGCTGGAGCAGACCCGGCAGATCACGGAGCTCATCGGCGACACCACGCCTGCGGTGCTCGTGGGCGACCTGAACGCGCTCCCGGAGGCCCCGGAGATCGCCCCGCTGAACGTGGCCTTCACCGACACGTGGCCGGTGTCCGGGAAGGGCGCGGGCGCGACGTACCCGGCGGAGGCGCCGGACCGGCGGATCGACTACATCTACGCGTCGCGCTCGGTGCAGCCGCTGGTGACGCGGGTGCTGGACGGGGATCCCGTCGCCTCGGACCACCTGCCCCTGATGAGCCGCCTGCTCGTGCGGCACTGAGTTTCAGGCACGCTGGCAGCAGCGGCCCCTTTGCCGCCGTGGTCCGCGGATGTCCCCCCAGCGTGGGCAGTTCCGCGGACCCCGGCGCTCCTGGCTCGCGCCGACGCCAACTGGTCGAGGTGGACGGTCAACGGACCTTCCGCGCGCGGAGGGTCCGGCCGGCTGGCCGGCACGCCGAGGGTCGGCCAGCCGACGGCCCGCCCGGTGGGCGGGCATCGACCGCCGGGCGACCACGCCCGCCGTGGACGGTCAACGGGCGACCAGCGCTCGGCAGTCGGCGCGCGGTTGCGCATTGGCTGACGAGCCCGCCCGGTTGACCTCCCAGTGCCTCCAGTCGCATTCGCTGAACACGACGGCGAACACGGCGGTCGAGCGACCACACCGAGGCGGACGCCTCCGACACCTCCGCCGGCGGCCAGCAGTGGCGCGCCAACCTATGAAGCCTGCCCGATTGACCTCCCAGCGCTCCCAGCTGCGCTCACCGGCACATTCCACCCCGGAACGACCAAGCCAAGGCCGATACTCAGCGGGACTCCAGCACCACCGCCCAACGGCAGTCACCCACCAACCAACAAAACCCGCCCGGCAGACCACCCAGCGCCCCCAGCCGCGCTCGCCAGCACATTCCACCGCCGAACGACCAAGCCAAGGCCGATACTCAGCGGGACTCCAGCACCACCGCCCAACGGCAGTCACCCACCAACCAACAAAACCCGCCCAGCAGACCACCCAGCGCCCCCAGCTACGCTCGCCAGACCACATCACCACCCGCCGAACCACGCCCGAGGCGGACACTCAGCGCGCCCGCAGCACCTCCGCCAGCCTGCCTTCGTGGTGGGCCGTCACCAGCGCCGCAGCCACGTCGCGCAGTTTCACGTTCCGCTGCTGCGACATCCGCTTCAGCGCGGCGAGCGCCTCGTCCGCCGTCTGGTGGCCGTGGTGCATCAGCAGGCCCTGCGCCTGCGCGATGACCGTCCGCGTCCGCAGCGCCGTCTGCACGTGCCCCAGCAGGCGGATGTTGTCGTGGTAGAGCGCGCTGTTGTCGAACGCCACGCCCGCGTGGAGGGTGAACAACAGCGCCAGGTCGTGTGAATCCTCGCCGAAACGGCCGCGCTCGGCGGAGAGCACGCTGAACGCCGCCCCGGACTCGGCGCCGGGCAGTGGCAGCGTCAGCGCGCTGCCGAACCCGTGCCGGCGCAGGTGCGCGCTGTAGGCGGGCCACCGCTCGTCCGTCGCGGTGTCGTCCACCCGCCGCGGCTCGCGGTAGGTCAGCGCCTCCGTGACCGGGTCCGGCCCGGACCCGTCGGTCGGCGGCTCCGGCAACGGCTTGCCCGCGGACGCGAGCACCTCGGCCGTCCCCGCCGCCGTGCGGACCGTGATGGACGCGCGGTCGCAGCCCGGCAGCAACGCGCAGGCACGCGCCACGTACCGGGACAGGGTCGAGGTGACGTCGTCGTCGTCCACCAGCCTGCCGATCTCGGCGAGTTCCTGCGCGATCGTGAGCACCGCGGGTGCGGACAGGAGCGATTCGCTCATGACACCTCGTCTCTTCCACGCGACCTGCCGGTCCTCGTCCGGCAAGCCTAGCCGGGCGATGCGGTAGGGTCGGTTGCGTCACGGTTATACAAGCAGCTGTGGCTCGCCAGTTTCCGTCGGCAGCGCGGTGTCCGTGTCCTGCCCTGTTTCGCGAGCCCACGAGCTTGCCCCAGGAGATACCAGTGACGAACCTGAAAGTGGAGTGGACCTACCGGCCGGACGCGCTCGTCGTGACCGTGACGGGTGAAATCGACGCCGGAACCGTCGTCCACCTGCGGGACGGGCTGGGGGCGGCCCGTGCGGGGGCGCCGGTGCCCCCGCCGCGCACGCTGGTTCTCGACCTCCTGCGCGTCGGATTCCTCGACTCGGGCGGCCTCGCGTTGCTGGTCGAGGTTTCGCGGGAGTGCGAGGCCGCCGGGCAGGAGTTCATCCTGGTCTGCACGAGCCGCCCGGTGCTGCG
This sequence comes from Amycolatopsis sp. NPDC006125, assembly GCF_040614195.1. Taxonomy (NCBI): domain Bacteria; kingdom Bacillati; phylum Actinomycetota; class Actinomycetes; order Pseudonocardiales; family Pseudonocardiaceae; genus Amycolatopsis; species Amycolatopsis sp. NPDC006125. The sequence continues at coordinate 3,943 of NZ_JBEXTZ010000080.1, read as the reverse complement.
CCCGCTCGAGCTGACCGGGCTGGACCGGGTCTTCACGATCGCCTCGGCGGTGCCGTCGGCGGCCTGACGCTCAGTTCGGCAGACTGTCGTCCGGGTCCACCACGTGCCCGGAGTGCTCGGCGACGAACCGCGCCGAAATGGTGTGCAGCTTGACGTTCTCCCGCTGGGACTGCCCCACCAGGAGCTGGAACGCCTCGTCGGCGCTGATCCGCCTCGCAGCCATCAGGATGCCCTTGGCCTGCTCGATGACCCCGCGCGTGCGCATCGCCGCGCGCAACTGGCGCACCTGTTCCTGGGTGCGCAACGCGCGTCTGGACAGGTGCAGCACCGTGTCCACGACCGTCGCGTACAGCTCCAGGTACTTCTGGTCGACGTCGCGGAACCCGTGCTCGCCGAACCCGAACAGGTTGATCGCGCCCATCGCCTCGTCGCGCACCTGCAGCGGCGAAGCCAGGTAGCTCGCCACCCCGTGCCCGGCCGCGACGGCGGAGAACCCGGGCCACAACTCCCGCGCCGTGCCGACCTCGACCCGGACCACCTGCCCGGTGCGCGCCGCGCGCAGGCACGGGCCGTCGTCCTCGTCGTACTGCGCCGCGTCGATGCGCGTGGCGCGGTCGTCGGTCGAAGCCACCGATCGCGCGCCGGAATCGTCGAGCACCGTGATCGAGGCCATGTCGGCCCCGGGCACCACGCGCACGACCTGCTCGCAGACCACCCGCAGCAGCACGTCGAAGTCGTCGGTGTTCCCGACCGTGCCGGCCAGTTCCTCGAGTGCACGGGTCACCTCGTCGAGGTGTGCGAGCTGGCCTGCCGCACCGTCGCTCATCCTGGTCGTGTCCCTTCCTGGCAACCATCCGGAGCGGGGCGAGCGACCAGCGACAGACAGCACCGGGCCCGCACCCGGTCGCTGTCTGCTCAACAACCCGGCCGATATTACCCGGCCGCCCGGCGGGCGGATCGCAGGTCAGGCGCGGGTGCGGCGCAGACGTGCCAGCAGGTACCGCGCCCGCAACTCGATCCCGCCCGCGCGGTGCGTGGCTCGGGCTTCGATCGCGTCGCCCACAGCGGCGTGCAGGTCGTCCCACCGGCCCTCGGCTTCCAGGCGCGGACGCTCGCGCTGGGCGTGGCCGGCGGTGTCGACGAAGAACCCGGCGGCCGTCTCCACGTCGGGGAAGATCAGGGGCAGGTCGTGCGCGTCGGCCGCGTCGAGCCGGAGGCGGTGGGGCGTCAGCAGATCGGCGAGGGCGGCGGGGTCACCCCAGCGGGAGGGCGGCGCGCCGGTGGGCGGTGGCAGGAAGGGCGCCATCGCGGCACCGGTGGCAGGCAGGAGGCTGCCCGGGACCCACGAGGCGAGCACGACGCGGCCGCCCGGTTTGGTGCAGCGGGCCAGTTCGCGGGCCGCGGAGCCGGGCGCGTACATGACGCCGAAGACCGACAGGACCACGTCCGCGGCGCCGTCGGCGATGGGCAGCGCGGCCGCGTCGCCGACCAGCCAGCCGACCGCGGCGCTCCGCGTGGCGCCGATCCGCACGAGGGCGGGTTCGAAGTCGACGGCGATGGTGCGTGCCCGGGTGGCGGCGAGCAGGGCCGCGTTGCCGGTGCCCGTGGCGATGTCGAGCACCATGTCCCGGGCGGTGATCGCGGCTTCGTCGACGACCTGCCGGGCGACCGGTTCGAGTCGGCGCGCCATCGACGGGTAGTCACCGTCGCCCCAGGTGGTACTACCCTGAACAGAAGCTTCAATGGCACTCATATTTAGTGCAGTCTAAGCATATGCGGCGGGAGGGACAAGTGGCACATGATCCGGCGCTGGTCGGCGAGGTGGCCGCGTTGCTGTTCGACGTGGTGGAGCGCGCGCGGCAGGTCTACGGCGAGGCGTACCGGGCGGAGGGGCTGACCGAGCTGCAGTGGCTGGTGCTGCGGCGGCTGCGGCAGGAGCGGGAGGCGCCGCCGATCGGGCAGCTGGCGGCCTGGCTGGACACGGAGCCGCCGACCGTCACGGCGCTGGTGGACCGTCTGCAGGCGCGGGGACTGCTCGAACGCCGCGCCGACGAGGCCGACCGGCGGGTGCGCCGCATCCACCTGACGGCGGCTGCCGAGACCGCGCTGGAGCGGATCGACAGCCACGCCGCGAGCGGCTCACCGTGCCGGGAGCTGGGGGCAGGGGAACTCGCCGAGCTGCGGAACCTGCTGATCCGCATGCGACGCGACTAGCGCTTGGGCGCCGCTGACCGCCCGGACCGGCCGCGCCAGCGCGGCACTGTCCAGGGGCAGCGCGCCGCCGATCCGCCTGTGGGCGGCACCCGCGCTTGCAGCCGACCTCCGGCTGCACCACGCGGGTCCGCGGCCGGCACCTGCGCGCCCCGGGCTGGGGCGGCCAGCCGGAGTTCCTACGCGACCGCCGCCATGGCGTTCGCCGTCAGCTCCACCGACCGGACCCGGTCCGCGATGTCGTGCGCGTGGTGCGTCAGGATCAGCTCGTCGGCCTGGGCTTCGGTCGCGAAGTCCGCCAGGTAGGCGCGCACCTCGTCGGGAGTGCCGACCGCGGTGTAGCGCGTCATCGACGCCAGGCCGCGGCCGCGCGGCGAGGCCAGGAACGCGTCGATCTCCGCGTCGGTGAAGTTCGCCCCCGCGCGGCCCTGCGACAGCATCGCCCGGGTGCGCGCCCGGTACGCCACCGACCGCTGCGCCTCGGCCTCGTCGTGGTCCTCCGCCGCGAACACGTTCGCCCCGGCGATCACGTACGGCTCGGCGAGCTGCTCCGACGGCTGGAACCGCTCGCGGTACAGCGAGACGGCCTGGTGCAGCGAGTCCGGCGCGAAGTGCGACGCGAACGCGTACGGCAGCCCGAGCTGGGCGGCCAGCTGCGCCCCGAACAGCGACGAGCCCAGGATGTAGAGCGGCACGACGCCCTCGGCCCGCGGCACGGCCCGCACGCCGTGCACGGCCTTGCCGCTCAGATAGGCCTGCAGCTCCAGCACGTCCTGCGGGAACGAATCCGCCGACATCGGGTCGCGCCGCAGCGCCACCATCGTCTGCTGGTCGCTGCCCGGCGCCCGGCCGAGCCCGAGGTCGATGCGTCCCGGGAACAGGGTCTCCAGCGTGCCGAACTGCTCGGCGATCACCAGCGGCGAGTGGTTGGGCAGCATGATCCCGCCGGCGCCCAGCCGGATGGTCGACGTGTGCTCGGCGACGTGCCCGATCACCACGCTGGTCGCGCTGGAGGCGATGGACGCCATGTTGTGGTGCTCGGCGTACCAGACCCGCCGGTAGCCGCTGCGCTCGGCGGCCTGCGCGAGCGCCACGCTGGCCGCGAAGCTCTCGCGCGCGGTCTGGCCGGGCGCGATCGGCGCGAGGTCCAGTACGGACAGGACTGGGGACATGACGGGCTCACCTTTTCCGGGTCACAGGTCGCGGTGCAGTCGCTCGGTGAAGGCGCGGATGCGGTCCTCGTCGCGCCGGTAGTAGGTCCACTGGCCCTGTCGCGTGGCCAGCAGGAACCCGGCACGCTGCAGGATGGCCAGGTGCGCCGAGACCGTCGACGCGGAGGTGCCTGCCTTCTGCTGGATCAGGCCGACGCACACCCCCAGCCCGGCCGTGTTGGCAGCCGCCGGGAAGCTGGCCGCCGGGTCCTTGAGCCACTCCAGGATGCGCAGCCGCGTCTCGTTCGCCAGGGCCTTGCACTCAGGGAGCACCCGCACCGTCCTTCGACATTTCGCTAATTCCCGAAATTACTCCCGCCGATGAGGGGTCCGCACCATGACGCCGCTCACGGGGTGCGAGCGGCGGGTGGCGAGCTGCGCGAGGAGCCGCCGCCCGTCGTGGTGAACCACCGGGTTGCAGCCCGACGGCGTCGAGGTCGTGGACGGCGCCACCACGCGGTACGTGCCGGTGAAGACCGGGTTGTTCGCCGAGGGCAAGGTCGAGATCTCCGGCGACGGGA
>NZ_JBEXTZ010000079.1:0-42494 GCF_040614195.1 Amycolatopsis sp. NPDC006125 | reverse complement strand
GGGCGGGGGAGGTCTGGTTGGGGTAGTCGCTTGCCTTTCGTTGCCGGCTTGCGTTGCGTTTCCCGGTGGTGCTGGGTCAGCTGACCCAGCGGCCCACTACCGACAGCAGCCACAGGCCGATGAGCGTCGCCGCGAAGAGGAGGCTTGACCAGCGCAACAGGGGGCGGTAGTCGCCGTCCGCGGTGCGTACCCGGCGTATCGCGTAGAACCCGATGCCGAGCACCGGGAGCGGGATCAGGGGCAGCGCCGACAGCCGCACGGGGGCGGCTACCACGCACGCCAAGGTCATCAGCCCGAGCAGCACCAGCATGACCTTGTACAGGATCGGACTGCTCAGGTACGGCGCGACCACCCGGAAGGTCAGGTCGCTGATGCCACGCACATCGTCCCGCCCCTCCGGGACGACGGTGTCCCCGGCCGCCTCGGCCGGAGCGGTGCCCTCGCCGGCACCCGAACGGGGACCAGCCCCCTCCACGCTCATCCGGCTAGCTTAGCGAGCGTGGAGGAGCCGCCTTCACGCAGATCAGGCCGTTTTCTCGCCACGTTCGCTGCTGCGCCGCCGGGACGGCTGACGCGACACGATCGTGGGATTGACGTTCTCGCGGACCGTCTGCTCCGTGATGACGACCTTGGCGACGTCGGTGCGGCTCGGGATGTCGTACATCACCGGCTGCAGCACCTCCTCCATGATCGCGCGCAGGCCACGGGCGCCGGTGCCGCGCAGCACCGCCTGGTCGGCGATGGCTTCGAGCGCCGTCTTGGTGAACTCCAGCTCGACGTTGTCCATCTCGAAGAGCTTCTTGTACTGCTTCACCAGGGCGTTGCGCGGCTCGGTGAGGATCCGGACCAGCGAGTGCTTGTCCAGGTGCGTCACGTTCGCCACGACCGGGAGACGGCCGATGAACTCCGGGATCAGCCCGAACTTGATCAGGTCCTCGGGCATCGTGTCGGAGAAGACGTCGCTCTCCTCGATCTCGGCCTTCGTGCGGATCTCGGCGCCGAAACCGAGGCCGCGCTTGCCGACCCGCTCGTTGATGATCTTCTCCAGGCCCGCGAACGCGCCCGCCACGATGAACAACACGTTCGTGGTGTCGATCTGGATGAACTCCTGGTGCGGGTGCTTGCGCCCACCCTGCGGCGGCACCGACGCCGTCGTGCCCTCCAGGATCTTCAGCAGCGCCTGCTGCACACCCTCACCGGACACGTCCCGCGTGATCGACGGGTTCTCCGACTTGCGGGCGATCTTGTCGACCTCGTCGATGTAGATGATGCCCGTCTCGGCGCGCTTGACGTCGTAGTCCGCGGCCTGGATCAGCTTCAGCAGGATGTTCTCGACGTCCTCGCCGACGTACCCGGCCTCGGTGAGCGCCGTGGCGTCCGCGATCGCGAACGGCACGTTCAGCATCTTGGCCAGGGTCTGCGCGAGGTAGGTCTTGCCGCAGCCGGTGGGCCCGAGCAGCAGGATGTTCGACTTCGCCAGCTCGACCGGCTCGTCCTTGGCATCCTTCGGACCGGTCTTGTCCTCGGACTGGATGCGCTTGTAGTGGTTGTACACCGCCACGGCGAGCGTCCGCTTCGCGTCGCTCTGGCCGATGATGTACTGGTCGAGGAACTCGTGGATGTCGAGCGGCTTGGGCAGCTCGTCGAGCTTGACGTCGCCGGCCTCGGCCAGCTCCTCCTCGATGATCTCGTTGCACAGGTCGATGCACTCATCGCAGATGTAGACGCCAGGTCCGGCGATGAGCTTCTTCACCTGTTTCTGGCTCTTCCCGCAGAAAGAACACTTCAGCAGGTCCCCGCCGTCGCCGATCCGTGCCATGACCGTTGACCTGTTCCCCTCCGGTGCGCCTGCCGGCACACCTGATCGTGTTCCTGCCCTCGCCGCCGAGCCAGCGGGAAAAATGGCCGCTGCCCCTAGACGGTACCCGCCCGGAGCGCCGCGCGGGAGGACCAGCGGGCGCCGGGCGCCCCGAGACCCTAAACCGGGGGCCGGGGCGCGCCGGGTAGGACACGCACCGGCCGGGTCAGAGTCCCGGGGCCGGGCCTCAGCCGATCTGCGTCGCCTTGCGGTACGGCAGCACCTCGTCGATGATGCCGTACTCCTTGGCCTGCTCGGCGGTCAGGATCTTGTCGCGCTCGATGTCCGCGCGGACCTCGTCGGCGGTCTTGTTCGTGTGCTTGGACAGCGTGGTCTCCATCAGGCGGCGCACCCGCTGGATCTCGTTGGCCTGGATCTCCAGGTCCGAGACCTGCCCGTAGGTGCCCTCGGTGGCCGGCTGGTGGATCAGCACGCGGGCGTTGGGCAGCGCGAGCCGCTTGCCCTTGGTGCCCGCCGCCAGCAGGACCGCGGCCGCGGAGGCGGCCTGGCCGAGCGCGACGGTCTGGATGTCCGGGCGCACGAACTGCATGGTGTCGTAGATCGCCATCAGCGAGGTGAACGAGCCACCCGGCGAGTTGATGTAGATCGTGATGTCGCGGTCGGGGTCCTCGTGCTCGAGGTGCAGCAGCTGGGCCATCACGTCGTTGGCCGACGCGTCGTCCACCTGCACACCCAGGAAGATGACCCGCTCCTCGTACAGCTTGTTGTACGGGTTCGACTCCTTCATGCCGTAGCTCGTGCGCTCGACGTACGACGGCAGGATGTACCGGGACTGCGGAAGCTGGAAGTTGTTCATGAGAGCTTTCTCCTCATCAGGCCCGGTCAGCGGCTGCCGTTGCTGGACGGGAGCTGGTTCTCCCGGGTGAGGACGTGGTCGACGAAGCCGTACTCCCGCGCCTCCTCGGCGGTGAACCAGCGGTCCCGGTCGCCGTCGGCGATGATCTGCTCGACCGACTGACCGGTCTGCTCGGCGGTGATCCGGGCCAGCTCCTGCTTCCACTTGCCGAAGACCTCGGCCTGGATCGCGATGTCGGACGCGGTGCCACCGACACCGGCCGACGGCTGGTGCATCAGGATGCGCGCGTGCGGGAGCGAGTAGCGCTTCCCGGGGGCGCCCGAGGACAGCAGGAACTGCCCCATCGAGGCGGCCAGGCCCATCGCGTAGGTCGCCACGTCCGGCTCGATGAGCTGCATCGTGTCGTAGATGGCGAACCCGGCGGTCACCGAGCCGCCCGGCGAGTTGATGTAGAAGCGGATGTCCGACTCGGAGTCCTCCGCGGACAGCAGCAGGAGCTGCGCGGTGATCCGGTTCGCCACCTCGTCGTTGACCTCGGAGCCGAGGACGACGATGCGCTCCTGGAGCAGCCGCTCGTACACCGAGTCGGTCAGATTGAGGCCCGCGGTCGAGCTGCGAGCCTCTGCCTTGTGCTGCGTCACGTCTGCCTGCCTTTTCACCGCTGTGGCCCTCCCGGAGGGAGATCCACTGTGCACTGTCGAAGATGCTGAGATCTTGTAACCGACCCTAACGAACTCGGGCGGCCCGGCATGCCCGGTACCGCCCAAGTTCGCTGACAGCTTTATTTCTCGGAAGCGGCCGCGGGTTCCTCGGTGACCTCGGTCTCAGTGGCGGCCGCGGGGGCCTCGTCCTCGTCGCCGCCGAAGAGGTCGCTCAGGTCGATCTCGGCGCCGGAGGCGTCGGTGACCGTCGCCTTGCGCACGATCGACGCCAGCGCCTTGCCGCGGCGCACGTCGGCGAAGATCGCGGACAGCTGGCCCGACTGCTGGGCCCGCTGCACGTACTCGTCCGGGCTGATGCCGAAGCGCTGGGCCTGGTAGATGATCCGCTCGGTCAGCTCGGCGTCACCCACCTGGACCTCCTCCGCGTCGGCGACGCTGTCCAGCAGCAGCTGGGTGCGCACCGCCTTCTCGGCCTCGGTCTGCAGCTCGGCGTGGAACTCCTCCAGGGTCTTGCCCTGGGTCTCCAGCACCTTGGCGAGGTTCTCCTCGCTGTGGTCCAGGTCGTGGATCGCGTCGTGCTTGCGGTTCTCGACCTCGGCCTCGACGACCTTCTCCGGCAGCGGGACGTCGACGGACTCCAGCAGCTCGTCCAGGATCTTGTCGCGCGCCTGCACGCCCTGCTGGACCTTCTTCATCTTGGCCAGGCGCTCGCGCAGGTCGGCCTTGAGCTCGTCGATGGTGTCGAACTCGCTCGCCAGCTGGGCGAACTCGTCGTCGGCCTCGGGGAGCTCGCGCTCCTTGACGCTCTGCACGGTCACCGACACCTCGGCGTCGCGGCCGGCGTACTCACCCGCCACCAGCTTCGTGGTGAAGGTCTTGGTCTCGCCCTCGTTCGCGCCGATGATGGCCTCGTCGATGCCGTCGACCAGCTGGCCGGAGCCGATCTCGTAGGACAGCCCGCTGGTGGCCGCCTCCTCGACCTCCTGGCCGTCGACCGTCGCCGACAGGTCGATCGACACGAAGTCGCCGTCCTGGGCGGGGCGCTCGACGCCCTTCAGGGTGCCGAAGCGGGCGCGGAGGTTGTCCAGCTCGGCGTCGACCTCCTCGTCGGTGACCTCGACGTCGTCGACGCTGACCGACAGGCCGCTGAAGTCGGGGAGGGTGATCTCCGGGCGGATGTCCACCTCGGCGGTGAACTCCAGCACCTCACGGTCCTCGAGCTTGGTGACCTCGAAGTCCGGCTGGCCGAGGGTGCGCACCTCGCCGGCCCGCACCGCCTCCAGGTACTTCGCCGGGATGGCCTCGTTGACGACCTCATCGAGCACCGGCGCGCGGCCGATCCGGCTCTCCAGGACGCGAGCGGGCACCTTGCCGGGGCGGAAGCCCGGGATGCGGACCTGCTGGGCGATCTTGGAGTAGGCGCGGTCGAAGTTCGGTTTGAGTTCGTCGAACGGCACCTCGACATTGATCTTGACTCGCGTCGGGCTGAGCTGCTCGACGGTGCTCTTCAACGTGTTCTCCTCGAGCCGTGAAAACCTGGTTTTCGGGTGGTAGCCGACAAGCGGGCACGGCTGTGCCCAAAGGCCGAGTCTAGGCCAGTGACCCGACAGCACCGGCCCGGCCCTGCCTGCCAGGCGGTGAGGTACGGACGCGTGCGCTCCGTTTACATTTACGCACGCTTTGTCTACCGTCTTGGTCCTGCCGTCCCGCCGTCCCCAGGAGCCCGGTCCGTGACAGCCGATGCCCAGGTCCAGGGCGTTCCGCAGGTCGTGGCGGAACCCCCGACGCGCCTGCCGATGGTGGTGGCGCCGACCGTCGCGCTGGCCGCCTGCGGGCTGGGCCTGTGGAGCTGGGCGACGCTGCTCGCCCTGGTCTGGCACTCACCGGCGTGGGTGACCGTGCCGCTGCACACGCTCGCCGTGGTCGCCCTGTTCACCGTGCTGCACGAGGCCGCGCACCACGCCGCGGGCAGCCTCACGTGGGTGAACGGGGCGCTCGGCCGCCTGACGGTGCCGTTCGTGTCGCCGTTCGGCGGCTTCCCCGCGGCCAGGTACGTGCACCTCACCCAGCACCGGTCCGGTTCGCCGGAGCACCTCACGCCGTGGAACACGCGCGGACCGGCGTGGACGCTGCCGCTGCGATGGGCCACCGTCGACCTCTGGTACGCGTGGCGCTACCTGTCCACACCGGGGCGGCCGACCGCGGAGAGCGCCGAGATGCTCGGGATGCTCGTGTTCCTGCCGTGCGTGCTCGCGGCCGTGGTCGGCACCGGGCACGGGTGGGAGCTGGCGGTGGTCTACGTGGTGCCGCAGCGGCTCGCGCTCGCGCTGGTGTCGTGGTGCCACGACTGGCACCCGCGGCGGCGGCCGACCGGCTACCACCGGATGCACGCCGAGCGGCCCGGCCGTCCGTTCTACCGCTACACCGCGATCCCCCGGCCGCGGTCGCCGGAGCCGGCGGCGCCCGCCGCCGAGGCGCCGACGGAGTTCCACCCGCTGACCGTCACCGGCGTGCGCTCGCTGACCGGCGAGGCCGTCGTGGTCACCCTCGCCGTGCCGGACGATCTGCGCGAGGTCTTCCGGTTCACGCCGGGACAGCACCTCGTGCTGCGGGCCGAGATCGACGGCGAGCCGGTGGAGCGCAGCTATGCGATCTGCGCGTGCCCGGACGAACCGGAGCTGCGGGTGGCGATCAAGCGGGTGCCCGGCGGGCGGTTCTCCGGGTACGCCATGGGGTTGCGGCTCGGCGACCGGGTCCTGGCGCGGCCGCCGTCCGGGACGTTCACACTGCGCTCGGAGCCGCGGCACGTGGTGGCTGTCGCGGCGGGGTCGGGGATCGCGCCGGTGCTGCCGGTCGTGGTGCACCTGCTCGAGAAGTCACCCCGCAGCCGGGTGACGCTGCTGTACGTGAACCGGTCCGGGGACGACACGCTGTTCGCCGACGAGCTGTCGGAGTACACGCGCCGCTTCGAAGGGCGGCTGCGGGTGACGCACTACCGGACCGACGAGCGCGACCCGAGCCTGCGGTACGCGCGGGGGACGCGGCCGTTCGACAGCATCGGCCAGGCGCTGGCGATCTCGTACGAGCGGTACCTGCCGGGCGGGCTGGACCCGGGCCGAATCCGGGGGCTGCTGGAGGCGCGGCTGCACCCGTCGAAGGTGGACGAGTGGCTGCTGTGCGCGCCGGCCGAGGTCGCCGGGCCGGTGCGGTCGGCGCTGGCGGAGCACGCCGTGCCGGACGAGGCCGTGCACGTGGAGCACTTCCACCGGCCCTGACCGGTCATTCGCAGAGCGTGCGGACGGACTCCAGTTCACCGCGCACGACCGACGCCTGCTCCGCGACGACCGTCTCCGGTGTGCCGTCCGGGAAGAACATCGTGAACTGGTACTCGGCGCCGTCGCCGTTCGGGAGCACGCGGGTGTAGACGCCGGCGGCCGGGTTGTCGGCGGCGAAGAAGTCGACGGTGCCGTGTTCCCGTGACGCGCGGACGCGCACGCGTGTGCCGTCCACGCCGGGCGCCCACTTCGGCAGCTGGCTGGGGTCGGACACGAGGTCGAAGACGGTCTGGGGCGTGGCGGCGATCGAGACGGACTCGGCAATCGTAGGCATGAGCAGATCGTACGCTCATGCTTATCGTCTTGTCACTCTACGATTCGGTGCGTGGCAGAACTCGGCGCCTCGCTGGCGCGCATCGTGCGGCGGTTGATGAAGGCGGAGGAGCCCGTGCTGCGTGCGCACGGGCTGTCGATGTGGGCGTACGCGGCGTTGTCGAGCCTCGCGGCGCAGCCGGCGACCTCGCAGCTGGCGCTGGCGAAGGCCATCGGTTACGACAAGACCCGGCTGATCGGCCTGCTCGACGAACTCGCCCAGGAGGGCCTGGTGGTGCGCGAGCGCGACCCGGCGGACCGCCGCTCGCACACGGTGCGGCTCACCCCGGACGGCGAGGCCCGCCACGCCGCGGCGCGGGCCGCCATCCGCGCCGTGGAGGACGAGCTGCTCGGCCCGCTGAGCGCCGCCGAGCAGCGTTCGTTCCGCGCGATGCTGGCCCGCGTCGCGGAGGGGGCCTAACGCCGGTCCAGCAGGATCAGCGGCACGGCGGCCGCGGCGAGCGCGGCGCCGATCAGGCAGACCGAGGTGAGCGGGGCGCCCCACGTGAGCGCGGCCGCGGCCAACGCCGGGGTGATGCTGATCCCCAGCTGGAACGCCGAGACAGTGGTGGCGCCGGCGAGGGTCGGCGCGCCGGCCGCGACGGTGAAGACGCGTCCGTAGATGGCCGGGTTCAGCACGAACGCCCCCACGCCGAGCAGGAAGACCAGCGGCACCACCGCCCAGCCGTGCCCGACCGCGGCGGCCATCGCCACCGAGAGCACCACGATCGCGCCGGCGCCGGTCAGCAGCGCCAGGTGCGGGCGGCGGTCGGACACCCGGCCACCGATCGACAGCCCGGCGAACGCCCCGATGCCGAACAGCGCGAGGATCGCCGGGACCCACACCGCGGGCACGGTGAGCATGGCCGCCAGGTAGTTGAACGTGATCATGTAGGCGGCCGTGGTCAGGATCGTGATCGCGAACAGGCCCCACAGCGCCGGTTTCCGCATGGTGGCGAGTTCACCCGGGACGCTGGGCCTGCTCGCGTGGTTCGGCGTGGCGGGGATGCCGAGCAGGCACCCGGCGATCCCGGCCACCGTCAGGGCCACCACCGCCCAGAACCCGCCGCGCCAGTCGGTGAAGTGGCTGAGCAGCGTGCCCGCGGGCCCGCCGGCGACCATCGCCACGCTGAGCCCGCTCACCACGACGCCGGAGGCCCTGGCTTTCCGGTCGGGCGTCACGAGGCTGATCGCGGTCACCGACGCGACCGCGAAGAAGCCGGCGTAGGCGATGCCGGCGACCACGCGCGTGACCACCAGGACGGGGTAGTCACCGAGCAGCCCGGCGGCGATGCTCGCGGCGAAGACACCCTGCGCCACCACCAGCGTCGTGCGGCGCGGCCAGCGCAGGCTGAGCACCGCGAACGGTGGCCCGCCGAGCACCACACCGAGCGCGAACGCGGTGATCAGGAACCCGGCCGAGGACAGCGTGACGTCCAGGTCCGCGGCGACCGCCGGCAGTACCCCGGCCAGCAGGAACTCCGCCGTGCCCATCGCGAACAGGCTGAAGCCGAGCAGGTACACCCCTGCGGGCAGGCGGTTCCGGGTCCGCCTGCCGACCAACATCTCCATTCGGATCACCTCCACCGCGAGGATCCGGAGATCCGCCCGGCTCCGACAACAGACGTTGCCGAAACCGGGACGCCTTTGGTTCACTCCGCCTGTGGAGTCGCAACCGACCGTCGGCGCCGTCATCGAGCAGATCGCTCCCCGGCTGCGGCGCGCCCGTGAGCGGAAGAACGTCAGCCTGACCGCGCTGGCGCGCGCCACCGGCATCTCGACGAGCACGTTGTCGCGGCTGGAGTCGGGTCAGCGCAAGCCGAGCCTGGAGCTGCTGCTGCCGGTCACCGCCGCGCTGGGGGTGCCGCTCGACGAGATCGTCGCCGCGCCCCGGATCGTCGACCCGCGGGTGCCCCAGGAGCCGACGCGGAAGGACGGCAGGGTGCTGATCCCGCTGTCCCGGCAGCAGACCGAACCGCGGGCGTACAAGATGATCATCCCGGCGCACGACGAGGAGCCGCACCTGCGCACCCACGCGGGCCACGAGTGGCTGTACGTGCTGCGTGGACGGCTCCGCGTGCAACTGGGCGGCCAGGACTTCGTGATGGGCGCCGGGGAGGCCGCCGAGTTCGACTGCCAGATCCCGCACTGGTTCGGCGCGGCCGGCCGGGGTGCCGTGGAGGTGCTGAGCCTGTTCGGCAAGCAGGGTGAGCGCATCCACCTGCGCACGCGGGCGCGCGGCTGACGGTTAGCGGCGGGGTGTCCCGGTCGACCCACACCGTGACGGTGCGCGGAGGGCGCGATGGCGCGCCAGGCGCGCCGCTGGCGGTCAGGCCGGCGTGTCCCGCTCGAGCCAGACCGTCACCGTGGGCGGACGGCGCGGCGTGCGGGTCCTGGCGAGCGATGCGTCCGGCGACCGGCGGTGCGCCGGTCACCCCGTCGGTCAGCACCACGCCGGTTTCATCGGCCAGCGCGCGAGCCTGCGGGACCGACAGCCCCACGAACTCCGGGACCGGCCACTCGGGCTGGTAGTTCAGGTTCCGCGACGCCCCGCCCATCCGGCGATGCTAACGGCGCAGCCGCAAAGCCAGCGTCGGGCAGAGGCGGGCCGCTCGTTCGGCGTGTGGGACCAGTCCGGGCGGCACCTCGGGCTCCCGGGTGGGCGGCACCGGGTAGCCCCACGGGTCCCGGTCCAGCGCGCCAGCGCCGTGCGCGAGGTCCGCGTCCCGGTCGGCCAGCGCGGGAAACCCCGTTGCGGCGCGCGCTCGCCCCGCCAGGTAGGCCCTATCCGCGCCGCCGTCCGTGGGACGACAAGTCCCCGCCGCGGAGCGCGGGCACCGTAGCGCTGTCCGAAGTGGACTCCCCCGTCGCTGAAGCCTCGTGCACCGTGCCCGCGACCGCGGTCAGCCAGCCGGCCCGCCGCGCGTCGCTCTCCCTCGCGCCCACGTCAGTTCGAGCCCGATGTGCTGTCGTCGCGGCGCGGCAGCACGCCCTGCTGACCGCCCGGGCCTGCCATAGCAGTGCCCTCGGTCAGCGTGTCGGCGGTCGCGGCGTCGCCGGACACCGATGCGACGACTGTGACCGTGTCGCCGGTGGCGATGCTGCTCAGGTCGGCGTTGCCGCCGACCGCGGTGTCGCTGTCGATCGTGTAGGTCTTGGTGTAGCCGTCGTCGCTCTTGGCGGTCAGCGACGTCGCGCTGACCTCGGTCACGGTGCCGATCTGCATCAGCTCGGTGGTGTAGCCGCCGTTGCCGTCGGAGACGACGTACTCGCCGTGCAGCGCGTTCATCATCGCGCTCGGCGAACCGCCGCCGGGCATCCCCATTCCGCCCTGGCTCATCGCCGACGAATCGGTCGAACCGCTCGCCGCGTAGATCGCCACGCCACCCGCGCCCGCGACGCCGACCGCGATGGCGACCGCGGCCACGGTCTTGCGCGCGGACCACTTCCGCGGCGGCTGCTGGGCGCCCCATTCCTGGGACTGCGGGGCGGTCTGCTGTTCCGTGGTCATCGTGGGTTCCTCTCGCCGGTGCGTCGAGGACCAGCTTCGGCGGCTCCGCTGTGGACCGACTGTGGGACGGGTGAAGGATTCCTGTGCCCGGACGGACACAGCCGCCTCACAGGGACGGCACAAGCACCACACACGAACCCGACGGATCGTCGTGGCATGAACCTGCCCCACCGGCGGGCCGGGACGCGACCGCGGCGCGTCCGCCCGCTGCGGACCAAGCTGATCGCGGCGCTCGTCGCGCTGCTCGCCGTCGTGTGCCTGGTGGTGGGCGTGATCAGCGAGTTCGCGCTGAGCAGGTTCCTCACCCAGCAGGTCGACACCCAGGTGCGGGACGCGGTCGAGCGGACCCGGCACTTCGACGGGCCCGCCGGAAACGATCCGCTGCACATCCCGGGCACCGCGGAAGGCACCCTGTACGCGCAGCTCTCCGGCGGCCGGGTGCTCGAAGCGGCCACCCTCGCCCCCATCCCGGGCTCGCCGGAGAACGAGGCGCAGGCGCTGCCCGCCGCCGACGCCGCGGCCCTGCCGGCGATCCCGGTCGACGGCCACGCCCACACGATCTCGCTGTCCAGCGGCGACTACCGGGTCATCGCGACCATCGACGACGGGGTCGTGCTGGTCCTCGGCCTGCCGATGAACCAGGCCGAGGACACGCTGCTCACCGTCGGGATCATCCTCGCCGCGGTCGCCGCGATCGCCGTGCTGGGCGCGGGGTTCGTCGGGGCGTTCGTCGTGCGCCGGACCCTGCGCCCGCTGGACCGCGTGGCCGCGGCGGCGTCCAAGGTGACCGAGCTGCCGCTGGACCGCCGCGACGTCGCGTTGTCAGTGCGCGTCCCGGTCACCGACACCGACCCCTCCACCGAGGTCGGTCAGGTCGGCTACGCGCTGAACCGGATGCTCGTGCACATCGACAACGCCCTCGACGCCCGCGCGAACAGCGAGATGCGGGTGCGCCAGTTCGTCGCGGACGCCAGCCACGAGCTGCGCACGCCGCTCGCCGCGATCCGCGGGTACGCCGAGCTGACCCGGCGCAGCGGCGGCCGCGTGCCGCCGGAAATCGCGCACGCGATGAGCCGCGTCGAATCCGAAGCCGACCGCATGACGACGCTGGTCGACGACCTGCTGCTGCTCGCCCGGTTGGACGCGGGACGCCCGCTCGACGCCGGCGAGGTCGACCTGACCCGCCTGGTCGCCGACGCCGTCGGCGACGCGCACATCACCGGGCCGGGGCACCGGTGGCGGCTCGAGCTGCCGCCCGACCCGGTCGTGGTGACCGGCGACGCGCAGCGCCTGCACCAGGTGCTCGGCAACCTGCTCGCCAACGGCCGCACGCACACCCCGCCCGGCACGACGGTGACCACGCGGCTGACCGTGTCGGCGGACGGCAGCGCGGTCCTGACCGTCACCGACGACGGCCCCGGCATCGCGCCGGACCTGCTGCCGCACGTCTTCGAACGCTTCGCGCGCGGCGACTCGTCACGCTCCCGCACGGCAGGCAGCACCGGTCTCGGCATGGCCATCGTCGCCGCGGTGGTGCACGCGCACCACGGCACGGTCGGCGTGCACAGCAGACCCGGCCGCACCGAGTTCGAGGTGCGGCTGCCGCGCACAGGTTCCGCACAGGAACGCCACAAGACCGGCCAAGCTCGCGCGGTCACAGTGAACTCATGACGGCCCTCGCCGAGCGCGGCTCCACGCCCTCGACCCCCGAACCCGCCGATCCGCACCCGTCCCGCCCGGGGTGGGTGCGCCCGGCACTGGGCGGGCTGCTGATCGCCACCGCCGTGCTCTACCTGTGGGGGCTGAGCGCGTCCGGCTGGGCCAACGCGTTCTACTCGGCCGCCGCGCAGGCCGGCGGGGAGAGCTGGAAGGCGTGGTTCTTCGGCTCCAGCGACGCCGCGAACGCGATCACCGTCGACAAGACACCCGCCGCCCTGTGGGTGATGGGCCTGTCGGTGCGGCTGTTCGGGCTCAGCTCGTGGAGCATCCTCGTGCCGCAGGCGCTGATGGGCGTCGGCTCGGTATGGGCGCTGTTCGCTTCCGTGCGCCGCGTCTCCGGGCCGGCGGCAGGACTGCTGGCAGGTGCGGTGCTCGCGCTGACCCCGGTGGCGGCGCTGATGTTCCGCTTCAACAACCCGGACGCGCTGCTGGTCCTGCTGCTCGTGCTCGGCGCGTATTGCGTGACGCGGGCGCTGGAGAAGGCGTCCCCGAAGTGGCTCGCGCTGGCCGGGGTCGCGGTCGGGTTCGGCTTCCTGGCGAAGATGCTGCAGGCGTTCCTGGTGCTCCCGGCGTTCGCGATCGCCTACCTCGTCGCCGCACCCGCCTCGCTGGGCAAGCGGCTGCTGCACCTGCTCGGCGCGCTGGGCGCGGTGGTCGTCTCGGCGGGCTGGTACCTCGCGGTCGTCGAGCTGTGGCCGGCGGACTCGCGGCCGTTCATCGGCGGGTCGCAGAGCAACAGCATCCTCGAACTGACCCTCGGCTACAACGGCGTCGGCCGGATCACCGGCGACGAGGTCGGCAGCCTCGGCGGCGCGCAGAGCAGCGGCAGCTGGGCGCGGCTGTTCGGCAGTGAGATGGCGGGCGGGATCGCCTGGCTGCTGCCCGCCGCCGCGATCGCCACCGGCGCGCTCGCGTGGCTGACCTGGCGCGCCCCGCGCACCGACCGGACCCGCGCCGCGACGATCCTGTGGGGCGGCTGGCTGGTCGTCACCGGCGGCGTGTTCAGTTTCATGAGCGGGATCATCCACCCCTACTACACGGTCGCGCTGGCCCCGGCGGTCGCCGCGCTCGTCGGCACCGGCGCCGTGCGGCTGTGGCGGGCGCGGACGCACCCGATCGCGTCCGGGCTGCTGTCCAGCGGGGTCGTGCTCACCGCGCTGACCGCATACCTGTTGCTGACGCGGGAATCCACCTGGCTGCCCTGGCTGAAGTACGTGGTGCTGCTGCTCGGGCTGGCCGCCGCGGTGCTGGTGCTGGTGTCCGACCGGCTGCCGCGCGCCGGCGCCCGCGGGGTCGCGGCGCTGGCCCTGATCGCCTCGCTCCTCGGGTCCGGCGCGTACACGGTGGCGACCGTCGCCACGCCGCACTCCGGCGCGATCCCCTCGGCCGGGCCGAGCAGCGGCGGGTTCGGCGGCTTCGGCGGCCAGGGCGGCCCGCCCGGTGGTGGTCAGCGCGGCGGGATGCGCGGCGGCGTCGGCAGCCTGCTCACCACCACGACACCGAGCGCCGAGATGACCGCGCTGCTGCAAGCCGACGCGGAGAACTACACGTGGGTCGCGGCCACCGTCGGCTCCAACCCGGCGGCGAGCTACCAGCTGGCGTCCGGCTTCCCTGTGATGGCGCTGGGCGGGTTCAACGGCACCGACCCGTCCCCGACGCTGGCGCAGTTCCAGCAGTACGTGGCGGACGGGCGGATCCACTACTTCATCGGCGAGCCGACCGAGATCAACAGCACCGGCGGCAGCGACTCGGCCGAGGAGATCGCCGAATGGGTCGCCGCGAACCACAGCGCGACCACTGTGGACGGTGTAACCGTGTACGACCTGACTTCCTAGGCGCCACAAGAACTTTTCACAGAAGGGGCACAGCGGGCCGGCCGATCGTGGAGTCATGACAGTCACGACTCCCGCGGCCGGCCCCGGCACCACCCGCATCGACACCTGGACAGCCAACCCGGTTCTCGATGTCGTCATCCCGGTCTACAACGAGGAAACCGACCTGGAGCCGTGCATCCGCCGGCTGCACGCCCACTTGACCGCCACCCTCCCCTACCGCTTCCGCATCACCGTCGCCGACAACGCGAGCACCGACACCACACTGCAGGTGGCCGAGCGCCTCGCCCGCGAGTTCGCCGAGGTCGAGGTGCACCACCTGGACCTCAAGGGCCGCGGGCGGGCACTGAACGCCGTCTGGTCCACTTCGGACGCTCCGGTCGTCGCCTACATGGACGTCGACCTGTCGACCGACCTGGCCGCGCTGGCGCCGCTGGTCGCCCCGCTGATCTCCGGGCACTCGGACGTCGCGATCGGCTCGCGGCTGGCCCGCGGCGCCCGCGTCGTGCGCGGCCCCAAGCGCGAGTTCATCTCCCGCTGCTACAACCTCATCCTGCGCGGCGCGCTCGCCGCCAAGTTCTCCGACGCGCAGTGCGGTTTCAAGGCGATCCGCTCCGACGTGGCCAGGCAGCTGCTGCCGCTGGTCGAGGACACCGGCTGGTTCTTCGACACCGAACTGCTGGTGCTCGCCGAGCGCGCCGGGCTGCGCATTCACGAGGTGCCGGTGGACTGGGTGGACGATCCGAACTCCTCGGTCGACATCATCGCGACAGCGACCGCCGACCTCAAGGGCGTGGCCCGGATGCTGCGCGCGTTCACCAAGGGCACGCTGCCGATCAGCGACCTGCGCGCGCAGCTGGGCCGCCACCCGATCGGCGTGTCGGCGCCCGGGGTGCCGCCGCGGCTGGCCACGCAGCTGGTCCGCTTCGCCGCGATCGGTGTCGGCAGCACGCTCGCCTACCTGGTGCTGTTCCTGCTGCTGCGCCTCGGCATGGGCGCCCAGCTCGCCAACTTCCTGGCGCTGGGCCTCACCGCCGTCGCCAACACCGCCGCCAACCGCCGGTTCACCTTCGGCGTGCGCGGCGCGAAGGGCGCGGGGCGGCACCAGTTCGAAGGCCTGATCGTGTTCGGCCTCGGGCTCGTCCTGACCAGCGGCTCGCTCGCGCTGCTGACCGGGCTCACCGCGCCCGGGCTCGCACTCGAACTGACCGTCCTGGTGCTGGCGAACCTCGCCGCCACCGTCCTCCGATTCGTCCTGCTGCGCGGCTGGGTGTTCCACCCGCGCCGCCAGAGCTGACTCCACCGAGAGAAAAGAGAGCCGAGATGACCAGCGTCCTGACCGAGCCGGCCCGCACCGGGCCGCGGCACCGGGCCGGGGATCCCGACGGGTCCCCGCCCGGCGGCCGGATACGCCGGCTCTTGCGGGGGCCGTCGAACCAGCCCGCCTGGGTGCGGCCCGCGGTGCTCGCGCTGCTGGCCGCGACCGCGGTGCTCTACCTGTGGAATCTGACCGCCTCCGGCTACGGCAACAGCTTCTACGCCGCCGCGGTCCAGGCCGGCACCCAGGACCTGAAGGCCTGGCTGTTCGGCTCGCTGGACTCCGGCAACTCGATCACCGTCGACAAACCACCCGCCGCGCTGTGGGTCGCGGTGGCCTTCGCGCGGATCTTCGGCTTCTCCAGCTTCACCGTGCTGGCGCCACAGGCGCTGATGGGTGTCGCCTCGGTCGGACTGCTGTACACGACCGTGAAGCGGATGTCCGGACCCGTCGTCGGGTTGTTCGCGGGCGCCGCGTTCGCGCTGACCCCGGTGGCCGTGCTGATGTTCCGGTTCGACAACCCGGACGCGCTGCTGGTGCTGCTGCTCGTGGCGGGCGCGTACTGCACGGTGCGCGCCACCGAGAAGGCGAGTGGGAAGTGGCTGGCGCTGGCCGGTGTCGCGATCGGGTTCGCGTTCCTGACCAAGATGATGCAGGCGTTCCTGGTGCTGCCGGCGTTCGCACTGGTGTACCTGGTGGCCGCGCCGGCCTCGCTGCGGCGTCGCCTGCTGCACCTGCTCGGCGCGCTCGTCGCCGTCGTCGTGTCGGCCGGGTGGTACGTCGCGCTGGTGGAGATCTGGCCCGCGTCTTCGCGTCCCTACATCGGCGGTTCGACGACCAACAGCCTGCTGGAGCTGGCGCTCGGCTACAACGGCCTGGGCCGGATCTTCGGCGGCGACGGCAACACGGGCGGAGGCGGCGGCGCCGGATTCGGCGGCAGCACCGGCCTGTTCCGGATGTTCAACTCCGCCTTCGGCACCGAGATCTCCTGGCTGCTCCCCGCCGCGGCGCTCGGCCTGGTCGCCGGGCTGTGGTTCACCCGCCGCGCGCCGCGCACCGACAACACCCGGCTGTCGCTGCTGCTGTGGGGCGGCTGGCTGGTCATCACCGCGGGCGTGTTCAGCTTCATGAGCGGCACCGTCCACCCGTACTACTCGGTGGCGCTGGCCCCGGCGATCGCCGCGCTGGTCGCGATCGCGGGCAAGGCGCTGTGGCAGGGCCGGGCGAACTCCTCCGCCCGGGCGGTGCTGGCCGGCATGGTCGCGGTGACCGCGGTGTGGGACTACATCCTGCTCGCCCGCACCCCGGACTACCTGCCATGGCTGAAGTTCGTGGTCGTCGCGCTCGGGCTGGTCGTGTCGACCGGGCTGCTGGCCGGGGCCACTCAGTTCCGGCGGATCGGCGCGGTGCTGATCACCGCCGCGGTGCTGGTGTTCGGGCTCGGCGGCGCGGCCTACGCGGTGACCACCGCGAGCGTCGCGCACAACGGCTCGACCCCGGCGTCCGGCCCGGGCAGCAGCGCGATGGCCGGCAGCGTGATGGGCGCCGGCCCGGGCAGGGAGACGTCCTCGGCGGAACTGACCACGCTGCTGTCGCAGACCACGACCAGGTGGGCGGCGGCGGTCAGCGGGTCACAGCAGGCCGCGAGCCTGGAGCTGGCGACCGGCAAGGCCGTCATCGCGATCGGCGGCTGGGACGGCAGCGACGACTCGCCGACGCTGGAGCAGTTCCAGGCCTACGTCGCGGCCGGCGAGATCAAGTACTACCTCGCCGACGGGCAGGGCATGCGCGGCTCCGGTGAGACGTCGTCCAGCGAGATTCAGGCGTGGGTCGCCGCGAACTTCACCGCCACGACCGTCGGCGGCACCACGGTGTACCTGCTGAGCTCATAACCTGGCTTCACGCTGATCTCAGCCTGAGCACAGGCGGGCGGTCGACAGTGGAGGTATAACAGCACGAAGGAGGCCACCATGCACCGCCTCACCACCAGCCCCGTGTGGGCCACCGCGACCGCCCGCGGCCCGCGTTCGGTGAACGCCGACGCCACCGCGGCCTACACCGACCCGAGCACCGGGGAGGTCGTGTTCGCCCTCGCCGACGGCGTCGGCGACGAGGCGAGCGCCGCGCGGGCCGCCCAGGTCGCCGTCGCCACCGCCGTCCAGGTGCCCGCGTCGCAGGGGCCTGCCGCCGCGCTGGCCGCGGCGCAGCGGGCGGTCCGCGCCGAGCCGGCGGGCGACTGCGTGCTGGTGGTCGCGACGCCCGTCGACGGCGGTTACGGCGTCGGGTGGGTCGGCGACGTGCGGGCCTACGCCTGGAACGGCGACTCGCTGCGGCAGCTGACCAGGGACCACACGCTCGCGCAGTACTTCCGCGACCGCGGCCAGGTGCCCACCCCCAGGATGGAGCACCTGGTCACGACCAGCGTGCGGACGGCGCGCCCGGACGAGTTCGGCCACGCCGACGCGATGGGTCCCGCGGGGCTGCTGCTGACCAGCGACGGCGTCCACAAGGTCCTGACCCGCGCCGCGATGGCCGAGCTGCTGCGCGTGCCGTCGAACAGCGCGCAGGCGCTGGTGGACGCGGCGCTGGCGGCGGGCGGCCACGACAACGCGACCGCCCTGATGGCCGACCTGGCGCCCGCCCTGCCCGACCTGACCACCACCCCGCTGCCCACGGTCACCCCCGCCTGACAGGATCTCCGGATGACCACCGAGATCGTCGTTCCCGACCAGGCCTTCGTCGAGCGGCTGCTGGAGGAGATGGGGCTGGAGTACGGCCTCGACGAGGACGGCGATCTCGGCGCCCCGTGGGAGCACTTCCGGATGTACTTCGTGTTCCGCGGCGCGGACGAGGGACGGACCTTCGCCGTGCGCACCTTCTACGACCGCCGCCACGCGATCGAGGCCAAGCCGCACCTCCTGGAACTCCTCGACGACTGGAACCGCCGCACGCTGTGGCCGAAGGTGTACAGCCACACCGGCGACGACGGTGCGGTCACGCTGGTCGGTGAGGCGATGATGCTGATCGGCGCCGGCGTCACGGTGGAGCACTTCGTGACCACCACCGCCACCTGGATCCACGCGTCCGTCGAGTTCGACACGTGGCTCGTGGAGCAGCATCGCCTGCTCACCGACGAGACGTAGCACCCGTCACCCGCGGACCGGCGGCACCGCGTTGTCGCGGATCACGTCGGCGTAGAAGTGGGCGCTGCGCTTCATCGTGCGGACCTGCGTCCGGTAGTCCACGTGCACCAGCCCGAAGCGCTTCGAATACCCCTCCGCCCACTCGAAGTTGTCCAGCAGCGACCAGTACGAGAACCCCCGCAGGTCGACCCCCTGCGCGAGCGCCGCGTGCGCCGCCCGCAGGTGGGCGGCCAGGAACTCGACCCGCTCGACGTCGTCGATCCAGCCGTCCGGCCGCACCGAGTCGTCGTAGGCCGCGCCATTTTCCGTGACGTACAACGGCACCGCCGGGTACTCGCGGTGCACCCGCACCAGCGTCTCGGTCAGCCCCTCCGGCTGCACGAACCACCCCGAGTGCGTCACCGACGCCGCCGTGTCGGGCACGAACCCGATCCCGTCCGCGCCAACCCACTCCAGCCCGCCCGGCTCGACCCCTGGCCGCAGCGTGCCGGTGACCTCGTAGCCGCGGTAGTAGTTGATCCCCATCTGGTCGATCGGCGCCCCGATCAGCGCCAGGTCCCCGTCCCGCAGGCAGGCGCCGAGGCCGAACGGCTCCAGGTCCGCCAGCAGGTCCTCCGGGTACCGCCCACGTAGCACCGGGTCGAGGAACAGCCGGTTCTGCAACCCGTCCACCCGCCTCGCCGCGTCGCGGTCCGCCGCCGACGACGGGTCCTCCGCCCGCACCGGGTACAGGTTCAGCGTGATGCCCGCCTGCGCCCGCGGCGCGTGCCGCCGGATCTCGGCGAGGCCGAGGCCGTGCGCGAGCAGCAGGTGGTGCGCCGCCGCGACCGCCGCGCGCGGCTCCTGCCTGCCCGGCGCGTGGATCCCCTTGGCGTAGCCCAGAAACGCCGAGCACCACGGTTCGTTCAGCGTGGACCAGAACGGCACCCGGTCGCCCAGCCGCTCGGCGGCCGACGCGGCGAACTCGGCGAACCGGTGGGCGGTGTCGCGTGCGGCCCATCCGCCGCGCTCCTCCAGCGCCTGCGGCAGGTCGAAGTGGTAGAGCGTCGCCCACGGGGTGATCCCCCGCTCCAGCAACGAGTCCACCAGCCGCTCGTAGAAGTCCAGCCCCGCCGGGTTGACCGCGCCGCCGTCCGGGCGCACCCGGGACCAGGCCAGCGAGAACCGGTACACCCCGAGCCCGAGTTCGGCCATCAGCGCGACGTCGTCCCGGAAGCGGTGGTAGTGGTCGGCGGCAGGCTCTCCGGTGTCACCGCCCGCGACCGCGCCCGGACGACGGCAGAACGCGTCCCAGATCGAGTCGGTGCGACCGTCCACAGTGGTCGCCCCCTCGATCTGGAAGGCCGCCGTGCTGACCCCCCACGCGAACCCGGGCGGGAACTCCAGCCCGGCGGTGACCTCTTCACCCAGAACCGACATGCTCACCCTTTCACCGCGCCCTGCATGATCCCGGACACGATCTGGCGCCCGAGCAGCAGGAAGACGATCAGAACCGGAATGGTCGCCAGCGTGGTCCCGGCCAGCACCAGCGAATAGTCGACGTAGTGGCCGCTCTGCAGCTTTTCCAGCGCCACCTGCACGGTGGGGTTGCCCGCGTCGAGCACGATCAGCGGCCACAGGAAGTCGTTCCACGACATCATGAACGTGAACATCGCGAGCACCGCGGCCGCCGGGCGGATCGCGGGCAGGCAGACGTGCACGAAGGTCCCGAACACGCTGCACCCGTCCACCCGCGCGGCCTCGATCAGCTCGTACGGCACGGCGTCCACGATGTACTGGCGCATCCAGAACACCCCGAACGCGGTGACCAGGTTCGGCACGATCACCGCCTGCAGGTGCCCGGCCCAGCCGAGCTCGGACATCATGATGAACAGCGGGATCACGCCCAGCTGCGTGGGCACCGCGAGCGTCACCACGATGAACACGAACAGCCCGTTCGAGCCGCGGAACCGCATCTTGGCGAAGGCGAACCCGGCGAGCGCGGAGAACAGCACGGTCGTCAGCGTCACCGTGCCTGCCACGATCACGCTGTTGCCCAGCGCCTTCCAGAACGGCACCGCGTCGAACACGCGGACGGCGTTGGCCCAGAAGTTCCCGCCCGGCAGCAGCGGCGGCAGGTGGTCCGACAGCATGCCGGTGTCGCGGCTGGCCACCAGGAACGACCAGTAGAACGGGAACAGCGAACCCGCGACGAACGCGATCAGCGTGGCGTAGACGAAGAAGCGCGAACCGCCGCGCCCGCGCGGGAATCTCAGTGTGGTCATCGTTTCAGTCCCGTCGTCGCGGCGACCCGCCGGGTGATCAGGAAGTTGACCAGCGCGATGAGGACGATCAGCAGGAACAGCAGCCACGCGATCGCCGAGGCGTAGCCGAGGTCGAAGCCCTCGAACGCCGACTGGTACAGGTACAGGGTCAGGGTCTGGAACTGGTGCTGCGAACCGCCGTTGTTCGACCCGGGCATCGCGTCGAACAACTTGGGCTCGGTGAAGATCTGCAACCCGCCGATCGTCGAGGTGACCACCACGAAGATCAGCGTGGGCTTCAGCATCGGCAGCGTGATGGAGAAGAACCGGCGGACCGCGCCGGCCCCGTCGACCACCGCCGCCTCGTACACGTCCCGCGGCAGCGCCTGCATCGCCGCCAGCACGATCAGCGCGTTGTAGCCGGTCCAGCGCCAGTTGACCATCGTCGCGATCGCCAGGTGGCTGGCGAACCGGTTGGCCTGCCACTCCACCCGGTCCAGCCCCACCGCCTCCAGCATCGCGTTGACCAGCCCGTACCGCGGGCCGAACAAGTTCGCGAAGATGATGCCGAGCGCGACGAGGCTGGCCGAGTAGGGCAGCAGGATCCCGACCCGCCAGCTCGCCGGGAAGCGCAGCCGCAGCGACAGCAGCGCCGCGAGCAGGATCGCGATCACCAGCTGCGGCCCGCTGGAGAGCACGAAGATCGAGATCGTGTTCACGACCGCGTTCCAGAACTGCGCGTCGCCCAGCAGCGTCACGAAGTTCTCCAGCCCGACGAACTTCGGGTCGTCGTCGCCGATCTCCCAGTCGAACAGCGACACGTAACCCGTGTAGAGCAGGGGGAACAGGCCGGTCAGGCCGAACACCACGAAGAACGGCGCGATGTAGAGGTACGGCGAAAACCTGACGTCCCAGCGCGACAACCGTTGCCGCAGCGTCGGTCTCACCGGTTCCGGCGGCACGTCCTGCCGCGGTGGTTTTTCGGCCACAGTGGTCATCGGCCCGTTCCCCCTGCGCTCACTTCACGATCTTCTTGGCTTCGTTGACCACCTGCTGCCAGGCCTGGCCGGGTGGTGTCCCCTGCTCGACGGCCTGCAGCGCCGGGCTGGTGACGTTCTCCTGGATCTGGCCGTCGCCGGGACCCTTGTACTGCGCGCGGGTCACCTTCTTGGCCTGCTCGGAGTAGAGCTCGCCGACCTTGGTGTCGCCGAAGTACGGCTCGGTCTGCTGCAGCAGCTGCGGCGAGGTGAGCGCCTGCGTCTGGCTCGGGAAGTTGCCGCGCGCCTGGAACGCCTTGAGCTGCTGCTCCGGCGCGGTCAGCCACGCCGCGAACTCCGCGGCCTCCTTCGGGTGCTGGCTCTGCTTGGGCACGGTCAGGTACGAGCCGCCCCAGTTGCCGCCGCCGTTGGGGAACGCGTCGGTGACCGCCCACTTGCCCGCGTTGCCGGGACCGGCGTTCTCCTCGACCACGCCGAGCATCCACGACGGGCACACGGTGGTGGCGAAGGATCCCTGCTGGAACCCGGTCTTCCACTCGTTGCCGAACGCGATGAGCTTCGCGGACTGGCCGCGCTGGATGGCTCCGGTGATGCGGTCCCAGGCCGCCTTGATGCCCGGGTTCGTCTCGATGGTGAGGTTGTCGTTGCGGTCCAGGTAACCGGTTTCGAGCTGGTTGACCATCGAGTTGTACAGCTGCGAGGACGCGTCGAACCACGCCTTGCCACCGGTGCGCTGCACGTACTGGTCGCCGGCCGCGAAGTAGGACTCCCAGGTCGCGAAGAGCGACTTGACGCCCTCGGGATCGGACGGCAGACCGGCGGCCTGCAGCAGGTCCTTGCGGTAGCACAGGGCCAGCGGGCCGATGTCGGTGCCGTAGCCGATCAGGCGGCCGTCGGAGTCTTTGCCCGCCTCGTACTTCCAGTTCAGCCACCGGTCCGGGGTCACGTCCTTGGGACCGATCTCGGTGAGGTCGTTGAACTTGGACGACTTGTCGATGATGTCGGAGAAGTGGCCCTCCTCGACCGCGACCACGTCCTCCAGCCCGTTGCCCGCGGCCAGCTTCGTGATCAGGTTCTGGTGGTAGGGGCCGCCCTCGCCGGTCTTGTGGTGGGTGATCTTGATGTTGGGGTGCAGGCGTTCGTACTCGGTGATCAGGTCTTCGTAGCCGAATTCGGTGAAGGTGCCGATGGACAGCTCGATCCGCCCGTCGCCGGACGTCCCGGACGAGCCGCCGCCACAGGCGGCCAGGCTCGCGCCCAGCACCGCCAGTCCGATCGCGAAGCTCACGCCCTTGTGAAGATGTCGCACGTCGATTCCCTAACTCGTGGGGTTCCAGGGAGGGAGATTTTGGGAGCGCTCCCAGAACGGGCTTGAGTGTGTCCCTAGTCACCCGCCGTGTCAAGATGCGCTATTGTTGGAAGCGCTCCCATCGATGGCGGAAGGTGACCCGGTGACCGCACACGGCAACCACGACGGCCGACCGACGCTGGAGGACGTGGCCGCCTTCGCCGGGGTCTCGCGCTCGACAGCGTCCCGGGCGCTCAACGACGACCCGAACGTCAGCGCGCGCGCCCGGGAAGCGGTGCGCGCGGCGGCGGCCGATCTGGGCTATTCGCCGAACCAGGCGGCGCGGTCGCTGGTGACGCGGCGGACGGGCGCGGTGGCGGTGGTGCTGTCCGAGCCGGAGGAGGTCGTGCTCGGCGATCCGTACCGGACCGCGGTGATGCGCGCCGGGTACCGGGAGCTGGCGGCGTCCGGCGCGCAGATGGTGTTGATGTTCTGCGACGGCCGGGACGACTTGGCGCGGACGTTGCGCTTCCTGGAGGGCGGGCACGTCGACGGCGCGCTGGTGTTCGCGCCGCACCAGGCGGACCCGTTGCCGCGGGCGCTGCGGCTGCTGCGGCTGCCGGTCGTGTTCGGCGGCCCGGCGGGCGGGGTGGCGCGTGGCGTGCACGTGATCGACTTCGACAACGAGTCCGGCGCGCGGCTCGCGGTGGAGCACCTGGTTTCGCTGGGCCGCCGCCGCATCGCGACGGTCGCCGGCCCGCAGGACCAGACCGCGGCGGTCCACCGGTTGTCCGGATGGCGCAAGACGCTGGCCGACGCGGGGCTGGAGTCGGCGGGCCTGGCGGAGGAGGCGGACTTCACGCTGGACGGCGGCCGCGACGCGATGGACCGGCTGCTCGCGCGGAAACCAGACCTGGACGCGGTCTTCGTGGCGAGCGACGTGATGGCCGCGGGCGTGTTGCAGTCACTGGGCGCCGCGGGCCGCCGCGTGCCCGCCGACGTGGCGGTCGTGGGTTTCGACGACCACCCGGCGCTGGCCACCGCGATGAACCCCCCGCTGACGACGGTGCACCAGGACCCGGCCGCCCAAGTGCGCCAGATGGTCGCCACGCTGACCGCCCTGCTGGCCGGCGAAACGATCCGCCCGCGGCGGCAGGTGCTACCGGTGTCGCTGAAACTGCGCGAATCGGCGTGAGCCGCCCCGGCCTCAGCCGGACCCGGCTCGCTCCCGTTCGTAGTGCCGGGCGGCTTTCGCCCGGTTGCCACACCCCGCCATCGAGCACCACCGGCGGGTGCCGTTCTTGGTCGTGTCGTAGAAGTGCAGCACGCACTTCGGGTGCGCCGCGCACCGCTTGATCCGCTCCGGCTTGCCGTCGACGAGTCCCAGGTAGTCCGTCGCGGCGAGCCAGGCAGGCAGCCAGGCCGGATCATCGGTTGTGCCACGCGCCTCCGGCCCCGCTGCGCCGAGCCGGTAGCGCAGCGCCCCGCGCTCGAGGATCAGGTTGAGTTCGCGAGCGGCGTCCCGCCCGGCTTCGCCGTCGACCAGGGCCCGGAGAACTTCCCGCGTCTCACGCAGGGCGCCGCGCGTCGCCTCGTTCGCGACCGCCCGGTCCGCCAGGCCGGCCGAGTGCAGCCAGACGCCCACACCGTCGGTGGAGTCGAGCAGGTCCTCGGGGCCGTTCTCGCCGATCCAGTACGTGTTCAGCAGATCGAGGCACAGCGGCTCGCCGGTCAGCGGACGGGGGTCTGGCACGAGCCGAGTCTACCCGGTCATCTCCCGATAGGTGGTTGACACTGGATCGTCTAACCGTCTAACTTCATTAAGACGGTTAGACCCCACCGAGGAGGAAGCTCATGACAACTGCCACGATCAGCGCCGTTCAGACCGGCCACGTCGGTCTGAACGTGACGGACCTGGAGCGCGCGGTGCCGTTCTACACCCGGGTTTTCGGGTTCCAGGTGCAGGCGGAAAGCGGGAACGACGAGCGGCGCTGGGCTTTCCTGGGGCGCGACGGGCGGCTGGTGCTGACCCTGTGGCAGCAGAGCGAGACGCCGTTCCCGGCGTCCTCGGCCGGGCTGCACCACCTGTCCTTCCAGGTCGACTCGATCGACGAGGTGCGAGCGGCCGAGTCGGTGCTGCGCGAACTCGGTGCCGAGTTCCGCTACGACGGAGTGGTGCCGCACGGGGAAGGCATGAGCTCCGGCGGCATCTTCTTCACCGACCCGGACGGCATCCGCCTGGAGATCTACGCGCCGAGCGGCGCCGAGACCGCGGCCGCCCCCAGCGGCGAGGCGCCCACCTGCGGCTTCTTCTGATCCGCACCCTGATTCCGCGCTGAAAGGAGGCCGCTGTGGCGGTCGACGTCTACCACGAGGGTGAACGGGCCGCCCAGCGGCGCTCCGGCCTCCTCGACCAGGGCGGGTTCTCCGCCCGCGCGATCCAGCACGCGATCCCGGCGGTGGCCCGGGATTTCCTCGCCCGGCAGGTCATGCTCGTGCTCGGCGCCACCGACGCCGAGGGCCGGGTCTGGGCCACACTCCTGTCCGGACCGCCGGGGTTCCTGCGGGCCGAGGACGACACCACGCTCGCCGTCGCGGCGCTCCCGGCGCCCGGCGACCCGTTGCGCTCCCGGCTCGGCGAACCCGCACCGGTGGGCATGCTCGCGATCGAGGCGTCCTCCCGGCGCCGCATGCGGATGAACGGCCGCAGCACACCGGTCGCCGGCGGCTTGCGGGTCGCGCTCGAGCAGGTCTACGCGAACTGCCCGAAGTACATCCAGAAGCGGGAACCGCACCCGGAGCAGGCCGCGCCCGGCGAACCGGTCACCTCGTCCGCCCTGTCGCCGGACCAGCGGGAACTCCTCAGCCGCGCCGACACGTTCTTCGTCGCCACCGCCGACCGGGACGGCGACGCCGACGCTTCACACCGCGGCGGCAACCCGGGCTTCGTCCAGGTGCTGTCCGACACCACGCTGCGCTGGCCGGACTACGTCGGCAATGCCATGTTCAACACGCTGGGCAACCTGGAGGTCAACCCGGCCGCCGGACTGTTGTTCCAGGACTGGGCCACGGGCACGACCCTGCAGCTCACCGGAACGGCGCGCACCGACTGGGGGCCGGCCGCGGCCGGCTCCCTGCCGGGGGCGCAACGGGTCGTCGACTTCACCGTCAGCGCCGTGGTCGAGATTCCCAGCGCCAGTCGCCTCCGCTGGAGCGCACCTGCCTTCTCCCGCTTCAACCCTCCCCTCCCCACTGCCTCATAGGACGGTCACGGTGCAAGTACACGTCGACCTCGCGGTGTGCCAGAGCCACGGCCAATGTGTCTTCGGCGCGCCGGACGTCTTCTCCTTCGACGACGACGACCAGCTCCGCTATTCGCCCTCCCCGCCGGAAGAACGGCGTGCGGACGTGATCCGGGCGGCGTCCGCCTGCCCGGTGCGCGCCATCACCGTCGGCCCGTCCGGCAGCGGAAGACCGGCGGCATGACCGCCGGTGACGCGGGCATCGTGGTGGTGGGCGCGTCCCTGGCGGGCCAGCGCGCGTGCGCCGCACTCCGCCGCCACGGCTACCGGGGGCGCCTGACCGTCGTCGGCGCTGAGCCGCATCTCCCCTACGACCGGCCACCGCTGTCCAAGGAGCTCCTCGCCGCGACGGCGGACGAGTCCGCGGCGGCACTGCCGGCCGCCGGGCTCGGGATCGATTGGGTGCTCGGACGGCGAGCCCGCCGGCTGGACGTGCCGAGCCGCACCGTCGAACTGGACGGCGGCGACGTCCTGCCCTACACGGGCCTGGTCGTCGCCACCGGCGCCGCGCCGAACCCCTGGCCGGGAACGCATCCGCCGGAAGTCGGGGTGTTCCGCACGCTGGACGACGCCCGGGCCCTGCGGAACCGGCTCGGCGGCGGCGATCACCTGCTGGTCGTCGGAGCCGGTTTCCTCGGTGGCGAACTGGCCGCCGCCGCCCGGGGCCGGGGGACGTCCGTCGAGCTGGTCGAAGCGCAGCCGCAGCCGCTGCGCTCCGCACTGGGGCCGGTCGCCGGCGAGTTCGTCGCGGCACTGCACCGCGCGGCCGGGGTGTCCCTGCGGACGGGCACGCGGGTCGGCTCGTTCACCGGTGGCCACCGGCTGACCGGCGCGATCCTGTCGGACGGCACCCGGGTGGCGGCCGACCTCGCGGTGGTGGCACTGGGCGCGTCGCCGCGCACCGGATGGCTCGCCGGCGCGGGCCTGCGCATCGACCGCGGTCTCGTCTGCGACCACCACGCACGAGCGCTCGGCATCGACGGGACGCCGGTGCCGGGCATCGTGGTGGCGGGAGACGTGGCCCGGTGGCCACACCCGTGGGCGGGGCCGGACGGCGCCGTGCTCGGCCACTGGACACACGCGGTCGAACAGGCCGAGGTGGCCGCCCGGACCCTGCTCGACCCGGCCCATCCCGCCACCTACCGCCCGGTGCCGTCGTTCTGGTCCGACCTCTACGGCGTCCGGCTCCGCGCCGTGGGTTTCCCCGCGTTCGCCGACACCGTCGAGGTCCACGAAAACGACCCGGACGGCGGCAGACTCGACATCGCCTACCGGCGGGATGGCGAGCTGGTGGGCGCGCTGACCGGCAACCGCCCCGGCCGGCTGACCGCCTACCGCGCCCAGCTGGCCGAGGCTCTCGGACGCGTGCCTGCCTGACCGGCCCGACCGCCGGACCGTCCGATGTGGACGGCCTTCGTGACGGTCATCCCGCCGACCGGCGAGGCGCGCGACGGCCGGTGTCGCTGAAGCCGCGCAAATCCGCGTAGGCCGTTGTCCACTCAGGACTGGGCCGGGCCGAGCAGAGCCGCGACGGCGGCGGCCGCCTTGGCCGCGTCGGGTTCCTCACCGACGATCAGATCGGCGTAGATGAACGACTCCGCGATGCGGGTCATCACGTACGCCGTGTCGTGCGCGGGCAGCGGCAGCCGCAGACCGGAATCGGCCTCCTCGGCGCGGAGCAGCCCTTCGAACAGCGCGATCACGCGGGTCTGGTGCACACCGGCCCGGGTGGTGAGCAGCCGCAGCGCGCGGTCGCGCTCCCGGCGGAGGTAGGCCCGGAAGAACCCGGCGTCGATGATGGCACCGCTGAAGGCGTGGAACACCGACACGACCCGGGCCACCCCGGTCCCCTCGGCGCCGCGGACGGCGCCCTGCCAGGTCGGCAGGCACAGCGACCAGATCACCTCGGACAGCAACTCGTCGCGGTTGCCCACCCAGCGGAACAGGGTCGCCCGGTCGACCCCGAGTTCCGCGGCCAGCGCCCCCATGTCGACCCGCTCACCGGCGAGGAAGGTGCGGCGCGCCGCCCGCAGAGCCTGACGCGGCCCGGCGTGACGGCTCTCCTGTCCCGCGTAGAGCTCGCGGGACAGCCTGGTGAACGGCTCCCGGCGCGCGGACTCCAGCGCCGCGTCC
The DNA here is from genome assembly GCF_040614195.1 of Amycolatopsis sp. NPDC006125. Classification (NCBI taxonomy): domain Bacteria; kingdom Bacillati; phylum Actinomycetota; class Actinomycetes; order Pseudonocardiales; family Pseudonocardiaceae; genus Amycolatopsis; species Amycolatopsis sp. NPDC006125. The sequence goes on along the minus strand of NZ_JBEXTZ010000079.1, from coordinate 14,023 downwards.
GACGCCAGCCTGCTCCAGGACACGTCTGTGCTCACACCGGCACTCTACGTCGAGGGGACGCGGGCTGCAACATTTCTGAATGTGTTGCACCGACGCCGGCGCACGGTTATCGTTCCCGGCACCCCAAGTGGATCCGATGTGGACAGAAAGGCAGCAACGATGCGCCTTCACCGTGTTCTCGCGGCAGCCCTGATCGCCGCAGCCATCGCCGTGCCGGCGCCCGCGGCCGCCGCACCGTCCTTCGCGCCGGTGGACCGCCCCGGACCGGAGCTCACCGTGCCCGCCGCGGAGCTGGCGAAGAGCATCACCTGCACGGCGAACGCCGCCGTGGCGACCGAAGACGTGGTGCTCTTCGTGCCCGGCACGACCCTGACCCCCCAGCAGGACTTCGGCTGGAACTGGTTCCGGGCGCTGGACCGGCTCGGCAGGCCCTACTGCGCGGTGACCCTGCCGGACCAGGCGATGTCCGACGCCCAGGTCTCCGCCGAGTACGTGGTCAACGCGATCCGGCACGTGCACCGGATCAGCGGACGCCAGGTCGACGTCGTCGGCCACAGCCAGGGCGGCACCGAACCCCGCTTCGCGCTGCGGTTCTGGCCCGACCTGCGGCCGATGGTCGACGACTACGTCGGACTCGGGGCGACCAACCACGGCAGCGTCGTGATCAACGCGATGTGCCCGCCGGTCCTCGGATGCGCACCCGCGCTGTGGCAGCAGACGCTGAACTCGGCCTACACCAGGGCGATGAACTCCGGCCAGGAAACCTTCCCTGGCATCTCCTACACGGCGGTCTACACCCGCACCGACGAGTTCGTCCAGCCCAACCTCGACGACAGCGGCACCACCAGCCTCCGCGGCGGGGGCGGGCGGATCACCAACGTGGCCGTCCAGGACGTGTGCCCGGCGAACGTGGCCGGAGAGCACCTCGCCGTCGGCACCTACGACCCGACGGCGTACGCGATCGCGATGGACGCCCTGACGCATCCCGGTCCGGCCGACCCCGCACGCGTGCCCCGCGAAACGTGCGGACAGCTGTTCATGCCCGGAGTCGATCCAGTGCGGTTCGCGACCGACTACGCGGCGCTGACCGGTGTGATCGCCGAGCAGCTCGCCCTGCACGGCCGGGTGCCGGCGGAGCCGCCGCTCAAGCCGTACGTCTTCGCCACCCGCTGACACGCGTTCCGGTCCCGCCCCCGGGGAGAGGGCGGGACCGGACGTTCACGCCCGGCCGCCGGACGGTCCGATGTGGACGACCTTCGTCACGGTCATCTCGTCGAGCAGCTCGGGCCCGTAGCCGAACCCCTCGCCGCTGGCCTTGCGCGGGTGGGCCGCCCCGGCGGGCGCGCCGCCGAAGACGTTGTTCACCTTCACCGTCCCGACGGGCAGTTCCCGCCACGCCCGCTGCGCGTGCGCCATCGACTCGGTCAGCACCGTCGCGGTGAGGCCGTACCGGTCGTCGGCCGCCTCTTCCAGCGCCTGGTCGAAGCTGTCCACCACGCGCACCGGCGCGACCGGCCCGAACGTCTCCTCGCTCAGCACCCGCATCGACGGCGTGCATCCGGCCAGCACGGTCGCCGGGTAGTGCGCGCCCGGCCCGTCCGGCAACGTCCCGCCCGCCAGCAGCGACGCGCCCTGCGCCACCGCGTCCTCGACGTGCGAGTGCACGTGCTCGCGCTGCCGTTCGTCCACCAGCGGCGCCATCGGCACCTCGGACGGTCGCTTGCGCGCCTCCGCCACCAGCGCGTCCAGGAACTCATCGGCCACCGACCGGTGCACGTAGATCCGCTCCACCGACACGCAGATCTGCCCGGCGTTGGCGAACGCCCCCAGCGCGGCCTGCCCGGCCGCCCACTTCGGATCCACACCGGCGTCGACGATCAGCGCGTCGTTGCCGCCGTTCTCCAGCAGCACCTTCGCCCCGGTCCGCGCCGCGGCCACCGCCACCGAACGGCCGGTCGCCGTGCTGCCGACGTGCGCGATCACGTCGACGTCCGCGGACTCCGCCAGCTGCGCGCCCACCCGGCCGTCGCCGTCCACGCAGACCAGCACGTCCGCGGGCAGGTGCCGCGCGATCAGCTCGGTCAGCATCCGCCCCACGTGCGGGCACCGCTCGCTCGGCTTGTGCACGACGACGTTGCCCGTCGCCAGCGCGGCGCCGATCAGCCCGCACGCGACCGCGACCGGGTCGTTCCACGGCGTCAGCGCCACCACGAGGCCACGCGGCCCGGGCACCATCAGGTCCGTCGCGTCCCAGCCGCCCTGCAGGCTGCGCCCGCGGTGGGCGGGCCCCAGCTCCGCGTACTGCTCCAGGGTCCCCGCACCGGCGAGGACACCTTCGCGTGCCTCGTCCGGCAGCTTGCCGGTCTCGCGGTTGTTCATCGCGGCCAGCTCGTCGGCCCGCTCGCGCAGCTCGGCCGCCGCGGCCTTCAACGCGGCAGCCCGCTCCCCCGCCGCGGTCCGCGCCCAGCCCGCGAACGCCGCCCGCGCCGCGCGCACCGCCTCGGCGACCTCTTCCGCGGTCGCGCTCGGCACGCGTCCCACCAGCTCACCGCTCGCGGGGTCGCGGACCTCGATGGCCGCGTCTTCCCGGGTCATCAGCTCAGTCATCGCACCTCCTGTCCGCGGTGCGAGTACCCCTGCTCCTCCTCCGCGACACCCGGCGGGCTCAGCCCTCGGCGATCTGCTGCGCCTTCGCGTAGGCCAGCTGCAGGAAATCGGCGCCGGTCAGAGCGGCCATCGCCGCCACGACCAGGCGCGTGACCCGGGGCGCGAAGACGTGGCCGACGGTGAACCCGGTCACCACCCACATGTCGAGGCAGAACGGGCAGCTGAGCAGCTCGCCGAGGCTGTGCCGCAGCCCGGAGGGCTTGCGCACCTCCTCCATCACCTCGGCAGGCCCGCCGGTGTCAGCGTATCGGGTGAACGGGGCGCGCAGGGGGCTGGTGACGGCGTCCTTGCTGATCGTGCGCGCCAGTTTGTGGGTACCCATCGCCATCAGGGCGATGTCGGACACCCGCAGGTCACGGGGCAACTTCCGGCCGGTGAGCAGAGCCGCGAGCACCGCCGTCGCCACGAGCGAGGTGTACACGAGCATGACGACGAGGTAGCCGCCCAGCGGACGGTCGTGGTTCCCCCGGTAGGCGTCGGCCTCCGCGCGACCCGCGGCGGCGAGGTCCCGGAGTCCGGCGTGCTGCGCCATACGCTCTCCTGATACTCGGCTGTTCGTGCGGCCACCGGGTACCCCCGAGGCCCACGGGCAACCGCCCGGCCGCGAAGGAGGAGAAATGCCGCACAAGTACCTCTTCCGACGCGCGACGCCCGACGACGCCGACGCGATCCGGGAACTCGTCCACGCCGCGTACGCGAAGTGGGTGGACCTCATCCGGCGCGAACCCCTGCCGATGCGCACGGACTACCGGCAGGCCGTCACCGCTCACCACATCGACCTGCTCTACGACGACGACCAACTGGTCGCGTTGATCGAGATGATCCCGGCGGTGGACCACCTGCTGATCGAGAACGTCGCCGTGCGGCCGTCCGCGCAGGGCGCCGGTTACGGGCGGCTGCTGATGCGGCACGCCGACCTGCTGGCCCAGTCGATGGGCCTGCCCGGCGTGCGGCTCTACACGAACGCCCTGTTCACCGAGAACATCCGCTTCTACCGGCGGCTGGGTTACCGGGTGGACCGCGAGGAGCCGTTCCTCGACGGCGCGCTGGTGCACATGAGCAAGGCGGTCTGACGCCTCACTTGTCCTTGCCGGGCTTCTTGTCCGGCCCCTTGCCCTTGTCCTGGCCCTTGCCCTTGTCGTCCTTCCGGCCCTTCGCCGGCGCGGGAGCCTCCTCGCTCTGGCTCGCCGGAGCGGTTTTCGCCACCGGGGCGGGTGTTTCGCTCGTCACCGGCGGCGGCGCGGCCACCGGCGCGGGGGCCGGAGCGGTGGGTGCGGGCACCGAGGCCGGAGCCTCCGTGGTGGAGCCGTTCAGCAGGGTGAACGCCATCGCGGCCGCGGCCGCCACGCCGGTGATCCCGGCGGCGACACCGAGGCGCCGCTTCGGCTTCAGCGGCACCAGCGGCCGGGTGACCCCGCCGAGCACGGCCGCCACCTCGCGCGCCGTCGGCCGCCCCTGCGGGTCCCGGTTCCCCATGCGCCGCAACAGGTCCGCGAAGTGCGGTGGCAGGCCCTCCGGCACCGCGGGCGGGCGCAGCAGGCGCGCCACCGCGGACTCGGTCAGCGACCCGGGGTACTCGCGCCGCCCGGACAGGCATTCCAGCAGCACCAGCCCGAGCGAGTAGACGTCCGCGGCCGGCCCGACCGGTTCTCCGCGCACCTGCTCGGGCGCCATGTACGCGGCGGTGCCCACGACGGTGCCGGTGGTGGTGAAGCGGGTGCTGTCGTGGCCCTGCGCGATGCCGAAGTCACCGAGCACCGCCCCGTCCGGCCCGAGCAGGATGTTGGCGGGCTTGACGTCCCGGTGCGTGATCCCCGCGTGGTGCACGTAGGCCAGCGCGTCCGCCAGCCGCGCGCCCAGCTCGATCGTCTCGTCCACCGCCAGCGGCCCCTCGGCGATGCGGTCCGCGAGCGTCGGGCCGTGCACCAGCCGCATCACGAAGAACGCGCGCCCGTCGCACACGCCGGAGTCGTACAGCGGCACCAGAGCCGGGTGCCGCAACCGGTCCAGGATGCGGAACTCCTGCGCCTGCCGCCGCTGCTGGGCGGGTGTCGAGCCGGCGTGGAAGAGCTTGATCGCGACTTCGCGTTCGGCGACGCGGTCCCACGCGCGGTGCACGTCGGCACTGCCACCGCCACCGATCCGCTCCTCGAGCCGGTACCGCTCACCCATGTCCACGGGGAATCGCTACCCCTGCGCGGGTGGCGGCAAACCCGGCCAGGGGTGGCCTGGACGACACGGATCGGCAAGAGTGGGGCCATGAGCAGCGCAGAGGTGCGGGACGGCGTGTCGTTGACGAACCTCGACCAGTCACTGTTCGCCGATGCCGGCGCCACGAAGCGCGATCTGGTCGACTACCTGGACGCGGTCGCCGACCGGATGATCGCGGCGCTGCGGGACCGGCCGCTGTCGGTCGTGCGGGTGCTGCGCGGCCAGGACGCGTTCATGCAGAAGAACCTGCCGAAGTACACGCCGGAGTGGGTGCCGCGGGTGAGCATGTGGGCCGAAAGCTCGCACCGGCAGGTGACCTACGCCCTGTGCGACGACCGCCGCACGCTCCTGTGGTTCGGCAACCAGCGGGCGATCGAGTACCACCCGACGCTGGGCCTCGCCGGGCACCTGGACCAGCCGACGCACCTGGTGCTCGACCTGGACCCGCCGGAGGGCTCGGCGGCCTTCGACCTGGCGGTGCGCGCGGCCCACCTGGTGCGCCGCGCGCTGGACGACTGCGGTCTGGCCGGCGCGGTGAAGACCAGCGGTTCCAAGGGGGTGCACATCTTCGTGCCGGTGCGCGGCGCCGACGCGGAGCAGGCCGCCGCGGCCACCCGGGCGCTGGCCGCGCGGGCCGAGGCGCTCGACCCGGAACTGGCGACGACGGCGTTCATCCGCGAGGACCGCGAGGGCAAGGTCTTCCTCGACTCGACCCGCGCGGGTGGCGCCACGGTCGTGTCGGTCTACAGCCCGCGGGTGCGGCCCGGTCTGCCGGTGTCGTTCCCGGTGCCGTGGAGCGACCTGGACAACGTGCACCCCGGCGACTTCACCCTGCGGGAGGCCCTGCGGCTGCTGGACTCGGGCGACCCGTGGACCGAGTCGCTGCCGGACCCACAGGAGCTGCCGGAGGAGCTGGTCGAGCACGGCCGCACCATCCCGATCGCCCGCGTGCAGGCGATGCACGAGGGCAAACGCCGGGCCCGCGCCCGCCGCGAGCAGGGCTCCTGACTGTGGTGACTCGGGCGCGCTGATCCTGCCCGCCGCTCACCTGCCGCGGCTGCTCCCGCCGCCCGGGCGCTGGCTGCCGCGCTGCTGCCCCTGCCCCGAGCCGCAGCCCCGCCGCCCAGCCGCCAGCCACCACTGCTGCCCGTCCCCCGAACGGCAGCCCGGCCACCCCGTCACAAGCCGCCACGCTGCCGCCCCTCCCCCGAGCAGCAGCCCGGCCACCCCGTCGCAGGCCCCCACGCAGCCGCCACTCCCCCGCGCAGCAGCCCGGCCACCAGTCACAAGCCCCCACACAGCCGCCACTCCCCGGAACGGCAGCCCCACCACCCAGCCGCAGTCCGCCACGCAGCCGCCGCTCCCCGGAACGGCAGCCCCACCACCCAGCCGCAGGCTGCGGCCCCGGCGACCCCGCGCAGCCACAAACCCCCCATACAGCCGCCCCTCCCCCAAGCAACAGCCCCACAAAGCCGCCCCTCCCCCAAACAGCAACCCCACCACCCAGGCCGCCCCAGCCACCTAGCGCGGCGTCTCCGAGCGGAAGCTGTGCCCCAGCTCCGGCCCGAGGCCGAAGTAGTGCCGGAAGTTGTAGATCAGCGGGCTCCACGCGCCGGGGTCCACGTGCTGCGTCCCCGGCACCACCAGCCGCGGATCGCAGTGCACGCGCAGCACCTCCGCCTGCACCACCACGAACCCGCCGCCGCAGCCCTCCCCCACCTCGGCCACCCGCGCCTCCAGCGCGATCGGGCAGTCCGCCACCCGCGGCGGCCGGACCAGGTCCGAGTTCACGGGCCGCAGCCCGGCCGCCGCGAACTTGTCCGCCTCGTGCCGGAACGTGCCGCGTTTGTGCGCGGGCACCGGGTCCGCGCCGGTGAGCGGGGCCAGCCGCTCCACCGCCCGCCACTGCTCCGGACCGGGCAGGTTGACCACCACGTCCCGGCGCGCGCGGAGGTTGGCCGCCGTGTGCGAGGCGGCGGACAGCCCCAGCACGACCACGTGGCCCAGCGCCCACGCCGAGGACATCGGCGCGAGGTTGGCGCTGCCGTCGGCGTTCTCGGTCGACAGCAGCACCACGGGCGTGCCGAAGTACAGGATCTTCGGGTTGATCACGACGTGCTCGTCCGTTGCGGTGTTCACGCCGCCACGCTAGGAACCGGTCGTGTCGGTCCCGGCCGAACTCAGCGGTGCCTGCCCCGCCGCACCTGCTCCACCAGCGCGATCAGCACTTCCTTCGCCGACTCCCGGTTCCGCGCGTCGCACAGCACCACCGGGATGCCGGGGTCGAGGTCGAGCGCGGCCGCGACCTGGTTCGCGCGGTACTGGCGGGATCCGGCGAAGCAGTTCACCGCCACCACGAACGGCGTCTCCCGCCGCTCGAAGTAGTCGACCGCCGGGAAGCAGTCTTCGAGGCGGCGCGTGTCGGCGATGACGACCGCGCCGAGCGCGCCCTGCGCGATGTCGTCCCAGAAGAACCAGAACCGGTCCTGCCCCGGCGTGCCGAACAGGTACAGCGCGAGGTGCTCGTCGAACGTGATCCGGCCGAAGTCGATGGCGACCGTGGTGGTCGTCTTCTGCTCCACGCCCTCGGCGTCGTCGATCCCGGCACCGGCCTCGGTCAGGTACTCCTCCGTGCGCAACGGCTGGATCTCGCTGACGGCCCCGACCATCGTGGTCTTGCCCGCGCCGAACCCACCCGCGATGAGGATCTTCAACGCGGTGAAGGGTTTCGCAGGCGCGGGCAGTGGTTCAGAGCGCACGGAGTCCATTCAGCACTTCCCTCAGGATGCGATCGGTCGGCCCGGTGGCGGCCGGCGCCGGGCGGGTCACCTCGATGTGCCCGCCGTTCAGCAGGTCCGCCAGCAGCACCCGCGTGACGTTGAGCGGCAGGTTCGCGCGGGCCGCGATCTCCGCGACCGACAGCGTGTGCGCCTGGCACAGCTGGAGGATCACCGCCTGCTCGGGGCTCAGGGTGAGGTCGTGCTCGGGCCGCGTGCGGGCGGAGACGAGCGCGATGATGTCCAGGAAGTCGGCGGACGGCCGGGCCCGGCCCCTGGTCAGCGCGTACAGGCGGACCATGGGGCCGGACTCGTCGCCGTACCAGTCGCTCACGTGCCTGTCCGGTCCAGCCGCGGTGCGGTGTACATGTGCTCACCCACCTGCGAAACGAGCCGCGCCATCTCGTAGGCGACCAGTCCGATGTCCGTGCCTGCTTCGGCGAACACCGACAGGCAGGTCCCGCCGCCCGCCGCGATGACGAACAGGAACCCGCCGTCGAGCTCGACCATCGTCTGCCGGACCGCGCCGGCGTCGAACTGCCTGCCCGCGCCCTTCGCGAGGCTGTTCAGGGCCGACGACACCGCGGCGAGGTGCTCGCTCTCCTCGCGGGTCATCCCCGTCGAAGTGGCCATCGCCAGGCCGTCGTTGGACAGCAGCAGCGCGTTCCGGACCCGTGGCGCGTTGCCCACCAGCTCGTCCAGCAGCCAGGCGAGCTCCCTGCTGTTATCGGTGGTGTCCACCGCTACCCCTCTCGTCGTCATCCGTTGCGTCCGCGGGTGAATCCCTGCTGCAGGGCGGACATGGTGGCGCGGGCCTCGTCGGGCGACGTCCGCGGCGCCGCGGCTTCGTCCTGCGCGGATTCACGCAACCCGGGAGCGAGGTGCGCCTGTCGTTTGCGGCGCGGCAGACCGCCGGTTTCGTCGTCCTCGGCGACCACCGGTTCTGGCCGCGGCGGAGCCGGCGGGCGCGGCGGCGGACGGTGCCGTCCGTTGTCCCGTTCCCGGGCCGGCTCGGGGCGCCGCGCCGGGCGCGACCGGGCCGTGGGGACCTCGGCGTCGGCGGGCGTGGCCTCGGCGCGGGTGAGCAGCGCGGTCGGCAGCAGCACGACCGCGGTCGTGCCGCCGTAGGCCGAGCGCCGCAGCGTCACGGTGATGCCCTGGCGCCGGGCCAGGCGGCTGATCACGTAGAACCCGAGCTGCTCACCGTCGAACAGGTCGAGCTGGTGCGCCTCGGCGATCCGCCGGTTGGCCTCGGCCAGTCGCTCCGGGCCCATGCCGAGGCCGCGGTCCTCGATCTCCACGACGAACCCGGCGCCGACGGCCTCGCCGTGCACCAGGACCGTGGTGTTCGGCGGGGAGAACGAGGTGGCGTTCTCGACCAGCTCGGCGATCATGTGGGTGAGGTCGGCGACGGCGGCGCCTTGGACGCCGACGTCGGCCATCCGGTGCACCTCGACGCGCTGGAACTCCTCGACCTCGGCGACGGCCGCGCGGACGACGGTCATCAGCGGGACGGGTTTGCTCCACACGCGGCCGGGGGCGGCGCCGGACATGATGATCAGGCCTTCGGCGTGGCGGCGCATGCGGGCGGCGAGGTGGTCGAGGCGGAAGAGGTCCTCCAGCTCGGCGGGTTCCTCGGTGCGCCGTTCCATCGTGTCGAGCAGGCTGAGCTGGCGGTGCACGAGCGACTGGCTGCGCCGGGCGAGCGTGACGAAGACGCCGGACACGCCGGTGAGCAGCTCCGCGCGTTCCGCGGCGGCGGTCAGGGCGGCGCGCTGCACGGCGTTGAGCGCGGCGCCGACCTGGCCGATCTCGCCGTCGCTCGGCGGCACCACCGGCACGTCGGCGTCCGGGTCGATCTTCTCGCCGGCCCGCAGCCTGCGCATCGCGCGCGGGAGCCGCCGGTTGGCCAGTTCGAGGGCCGAGTCGCGCAGGCCGACCAGCTCGATCACCAGGCCGCGCCCGATCCGCACGGAGATCAGCAGGGCGAGCAGCACCGCGGCGAGTCCCAGCAGGACGGTCACCGCGCTTTCGGTGAGGGCCGAGCTGCCCGCGTCGTCCGCTTCGGCGGCGGCCTCGATGGCGGCCTCCGAGCGGACGGCGGCGAGGTCGCGCGTGACCGCGTCGAGCGAGGAGGCCCACTGGCCGGAGGTGACGGTCGCGGCGAGGGCGCGGCCCGCGGTGTCGGCCTGCACGGTGTTCTGCACGTCGGTGAGGGCGCGGTAGGAGTCGCTGGACGTGATGTCGCGGAGGGCTTCCCGCTGGGTGTCCGGCAGGTCGGACAGCAGACCGGCGGTGAGGACGCGTTGCCCGCCGAGCGCGTCGACGAAGGCGCGGTAGGTCTCGGCGTTCGCGCGCCCGGCGGCCGCGGCGCGGGCCGCGGCGTCCTGCCGGGCGAGCATCTCCCCGACGCGGCCGAGGGCGGGCACGGCCAGGGCGACCGGGATGTCGTGGACGTCGGCGAGGGCGGCCTCGACCGCGAAGGCCATATCGATGGCGTCGGAGTAGGCGTCGAAGGTGGCGCGCCAGTCGGCCTGGCGGGCGGTCACCGCGCCCTGGGCGCTGCCCAGCCTGGTCACGTCGGCGACGAGGTCGCCGAGGCGGCGGTCCAGGTCGGGCGCGAGGCCGGCGAGGTCGGCGGCGACCAGGGTCACGCCGTCGCGCAGCGTCGTGAGCGCGGCGCGGGTCTGGGCGTACCGCTGCTCCAGCGCGGGCAGGTCACCGGAGCCGGCGAGGTGGGCGGCGACGACCGCGCGTTCGGCCTGCAGGCCGGTGACCAGGTCGGCGACCGGGGCGGTCAGGTGGGTGTCGAACTTCTCGACCTGACGCTGGTTCCAGGCGGTCTGCACGGCCGAGACCGTGGCGAGGCCCCACAGGACCATCAGCGAGACCACCGGCACCATCAGCAGCGCGACGATCTTCGCGCGGACGGACCGCGGCGTCAGGCGGTCGACGAGCCGGGGGGCCGGCGAAATGCGGGCATGCTTTTCTCGGCGCACGGCCATGGTTCTCCCATTGCGGAATTCGTTCGCGGTTCGCTCAGGTCGTCAGTTCTTTTTGCGGACCCGGGGAAAGCGCGACGAACGCGGAGGTCAGAAAGAGGTAGGAACCCAGCACGACGGTGAGCGGGAACACGAACTGCATGGGGGTGGCGCCACTGGTCACGGAATGCCCGGCGTGCACTTCGACGCTGACCGCCGCCATTCCGGTGTAGTGCATGGCGCTGACGGCGACGCCCATCACGAGGGACGCCCCCACCGCGGCGGCCTTGCCGTGGATGTTGAGGGTGGCCCAGAGCGCGGCGGTCGCGGCGGCGACCGCGATCGCGACGGACAGCGTGACGACGCCGGGGTCGTAGGAGACGTTGCCGGACAGCCGCATGGCGGCCATGCCGATGTAGTGCATCGCGGCGACGCCCAGGCCGGCGACGGCGCCGCCGACGAGCACGGCGAGGGTCTTGGAAGCGAGGTAGCCCACGGCGAACACGCCGATGCCGACGACCGCGATGGCGACCAGGAGGCTGAGCACCGTGAGCGGGACGTCGTACCGGATCTCGCTGCCCGTGACGCCGAACCCCATCATCGCGATGAAGTGCATGGTCCAGATCCCGGTGCCGATGGCCATGGCGCCGTTGACGAGCCAGTGGCGGCGGGAACGGCCGGTCGCGGAAAGCGCTCGCACCATGCAGCGGAGGCCGAGTGCGCTTCCCACGCACGCCATGACGTACGACAGAACGGGCGTGATCCAGCCGAACGTCAATTCCGTCATCGAGCCCATTCTGTCCTTCGTTCACCGTTGGAAAAAAGCACCACCCCCAGGTCTGCTGGAGGACAGTAAGTGAAGGAGGAGGAAATCTCAACGGTACTGCGAAGTAGGTAACCGAGGTAAACACTTGACGCGGCGCACTGAGATTCTGTTCATGCCTCACGAAATCGTGTTGAACACAATTAAGGATGGCGGTGACGAAAAATAAGCGCCTGCCGGACGCGGTGCCCGCCGCCGGACACGACTCCGGCCGGCCGCCACACGGGCGACCGGCCGGTCGATGGTGGTCGGGATGACAGGATTTGAACCTGCGACCCTCCGCTCCCAAAGCGGATGCGCTACCAAGCTGCGCCACATCCCGGTTCGCCCCAGGGCCGGGGCGGTGCGATCACTCTAGCGCGAGCCGCTAGACTCGCAGACGCGCCCGTACGATGCGGGTGCATGCGGGCGTAGCTCAATGGTAGAGCCCCAGTCTTCCAAACTGGTGGTGCGGGTTCGATTCCCGTCGCCCGCTCTCACTGTCTTCGCAGGTCAAAGTACACAACGAGCGGCGGTCCCCGGTTCTGAGGGCCGCCGCTCGCTGCTGTCGTGCCATTACCGTGCCACTAGCTCCCGCCCTGCCGGTAGCGCTCCACCCGTGCGTTCAGCTCGTCGGCGATCTGCCGGTCACGGGCGCTCGTCGCATGCTGGTAGATCAGCGCAGCCCGCGCGGTGCTCTGCCCCATCCGCTGCATCAGCTCCCGCGTGGTCGCGCCGGCCTCCGCCGCCATCTGGTTGCCGGTGTGGCGGAGATCATGGAAGTGGAAGCCGTCGGGCAACCCGGCCTTGACCAGAAGCTTCTTCCAGTCCACCTCGCGACGGAAGTTCCCGCGCCGCAGCACCCCTCCGTCTGAGCGCAAACCAGCCTAATCTGGCGACCGAAGCAACGCCGCTATGAGTGACTTTATCGCGACTCATGCCATGGATCATGAAAACCCGAGCATGGCCCCAAACATCGATAGCAACTCAAGGCATCGCCCGCCGGATAAATACCCAATATCGCCCTGAGTTGACTTTCGCTTATTTCTATTTCTTGAGGCCGCGCCAACGGGTCGCGAGGACGACTCACCATACTGACCTCATGTAGATCGATATCACTGAGCACCGGCGCCGGATAGCACTGGATCAAGCCAGCTTCGATGTGATGACATGAGTATCTCCCGCAAGCGTTACACCTGCCACTGCTTTTGTCCACTTCTACCTCATAAAGTTCATCGAGCAGATGCGAACACTCGTCAATGTCTAGTTGACAGATCGAACAAAGACGCTTCGCAGTGAAGCCCATTGAAAACCCCCACCGATTATGCATTATGCTCAGTGGGCATGAATCGTAGTATATGCCTTCTCGGAAAGTTACATCGCACCCGAAAATTCCGCATACAAGCGCTGCCACTGAATGCGCGTGCAGGTGAGCAATATCATTTACTGGGGTATCTTCGAGGAAATTGTATGCGTCGACAGCATTACTCAACGCCGTCCGGGCGTGAGCCTCAAGATGGCTCCAGTATCGCTCGAAGAACTCCTCAAACTGAGGTTCCTTTGGTAGTACGAGCCGCCGATATTCTTCCAAATTGGCTAGCTCGCGGATCCGGGCACGCAGCCGCGCTTTGATCTTCGACCAGCGCAGGTGCAGCGTCTTCAAATCAGGACTAGCAACACCCAGAATATCGCAGCCGACACCTGGAACCTCGGGGATATCTGCCAGGCGACCCGGGAGGCAGGTACCGACCGCGATCAGGACACTACCATAGGCCGCCATCGATTGACGAAGGGCAGATATCCCATCGAAAAGCAAGGCGCTAGTTCGAGCCGGCCCTGATGCAGGCGGCAAAGGTACGTCAGTGCGAACAATCAGCCCCTGAATCCTCAAGGTTCCACCGTCTGCTGATCGCCCCCGGCTTCGATTTTGCCTCGGTTCTCGCGATTAGGCCAATCTACAAGCGAGTCAAGCAAACCTTCAACCGCCGCAGAGCGACCAGTTATCTCGACTCCACTTATGCGCCTCTTCTCGCCATCGAGGTCTACCGCTGCAATCTTCAAACGGACCGGGACTTCCTCGACGGCGACATCATTTTCCAATGCCAGCTTCTTTGCCTTGATTCTGATCGTGCGATACATTAGCTTGATCAGGTCGGTAGACAGGTTACCTACAATACCCAAGCCGATCGACAACCAGATTTCACTTGCCGTGTACTCGCCAAGGTAACGTCGCGCATTAGCGTGGTGCGAAAATTGGAGATCAATCCCGGAAGCCCTGGCCGTTTTCGGTAAGCCAGCCAGGTCTTCCGGATACAGACCATCACCGTTATCGGCAATCCTTTCTGGCAACAGAAAAAGATCGACGTCAGTAGCGTCAACACCAGCGATCACTTCAGCCAACCGAGGATCCGGGTCCCAATCGGTAACAAGCTCTTGCAACTCAACCTACCTTGCATCTTCTGCCGAATCTGGCTCTATGGGATCAAGACGCGCCGCCGGCGGCGGCGCGCTCTGCCGGTTGCCTTGGGTGCCGCAGCAGGACCCGGGCGCGGCTTACGCCGGGCTGCCGCTCCGCTTCGCCCGGC
>NZ_JBEXTZ010000078.1:0-42921 GCF_040614195.1 Amycolatopsis sp. NPDC006125 | reverse complement strand
GGCCCACCTGCAGGTGCCCCGACAGGGCGGCGGGCGAGCACGGACCCGCCCCGACCGGGTGCGCGGGGACAAGGCCTACTCCTCCCGCGCCATCCGCACACACCTACGCAGGCGGGGGATCCAGGCGGTCATCCCCGAACCGGCCGACCAAGCCCGACACCGCAAACGCCGCGGCTCCCGCGGCGGACGACCACCCGCCTTCAACGAGGTCGACTACCGCGGACGCAACGTCATCGAACGCAGCTTCAACGAGCTCAAACAATGGCGCGGCATCGCCACCCGCTACGACAAATTGGCCACGCTCTACCGCACCGCCATCCTCATCCACGACACCATCACCTGGACAAAGACATTGTCAGACACGGCCTAGGCCACCCACTCCCGCCACCTGGTCAGCAGCACCTTCAACAACACAGCCGGGTTTTCGGTGTTCGGTGAGTGTGCCGCGCCGGGGATGAGTTCGAAGGGCGCTCCCAGGCGGGCCGCCATTTCGCGCTGTGCCGGGACGCTCCAGGCGTCGTCGCGTTCGCCGGCTATCACCTGCGTTGGCACGCCCGTCGCGGCGAGTTCGGGCACCCGGTCCGGCTCCGTGCGCAGGCCGCGCGCCATTCCGAGCAGCCCGGCCGGGTTCGAGGCCAGGAAACGCAGTCGCAGGAAGTCCTTCAGGTCCGTGGGCATCGCGGTCCACAACGGCGACCGCGCGCTCACCTGCTCCCGCACCCGGTACACCTCGTCCAAACCGGACTGCCGCAACACCGGCTCGCCCGCGCCCAACGCCTGCCGCCGGGCGCCTTCCGGCAACTCGCCGGGTCCGCTGTCCAGCAACGTCAACCCCGCGACCGGCGCGCCCGCCAGCACCGCCGCCCGCGCCACCAGCCCACCGTAGGAGTGGCCGAGCAGCACCACCGGCCCGTCGATGTCCGAGATCAGCCCGGCCACCACGGAACCCAGCGCGGCAGGCAGGTAAGCCTCCTCGTCAGGCGGGCCCGGCGACTCGAACTGGCCCGGCAGGTCGATCGCGACCGCGCGGAAACCACCGTCCGCCAAGCCGTCCAGCAGCGGCGCGAAGTCCTCTTTGGACCCGGTGTACCCGGGCACCAGCACGACGGTCGCCTTCGCCGGAGCGGGCGTGCGCAGCGCGGCCAGGCCCCGCAGGCGCACCTTCTCCGCCCCGTGAGGGGTCAGCTGCGCCGTCACGAAAACGCGACCAGCGTGTTCCCACGCTGTTCGAGCAGCACCGGCCCCAGCGCGGCCAGGCGCACCGGCCCGGTGTAGCCGTGCCGGTCCACCGCGATCGTGCGGATCGTCGACCCGTCCGACTCGTTCAGCACCGCCAGCCCGCCCTGGATCGGCACGACCAGCTGGTGCGCGAAGGTGATCCCGGGGCCGAGCGCGCTGTTCAACGTCCACAGTGGAGTCAGGTTGTCCCGGGACAGCGCCATCATCTTCGACCCGGTGAACCAGTACACGTTCGCCGACGTCGTCGACGTGACCGGCGCCAGCCCGGCCGGGTCCTGCGCCAGGTCCGACGCGGGCAGGTCCAGCGGGTAGGCCGCGGTCTGCTCGCCGTCGGCGTCGTAGAGCACCAGCAGCCTCTGGTCCGGCAACGCGACCGCCGTGTGATCACCCGACATCGCGACCATCTTCGCGTTGTGCCCGGCCACGATGGCGCTGAACGACACCTGCGGCTCGTCCGACTCCTTGGGCACGGACTTCATCACCGTCAGCCGGTCGCCGGGGTCGCCGGGGCACCGCTCGATCACGCCGAGCCGGCCCGACGCCATCGCGACCGAGCCGTAGGTGCAGCCCGTGCGCGGCTGCTTGTTCGGGTTCACCAGGGCGGGGACCTTGCCGTACTCGTTGGTCTCGACGAGGTCGTCCCGCCAGGTCACGAGCAGTTCGGGCCCGGTCGCGGTGACCTGGCTGCCGTCGGTCACCAGCCGCGTGCCCAGCGGCGCGCTGCCGGTGCGCTGCGCCTTGCGCAGGCCCGTGTCGATGCCGAGCCCGATCACTTCGGAACAGCCGGACTCGCCGTTCACGCCGTCCTTGCGGTACACCGCCAGCACCCGGCCCCAGGCCTCGGCGGCGGTGCACAGCGTCAGGTCGCGGGCGTAGCGCCAGCGCACCTCGCCGGTCAGCGGGTCGCGCCCGGCGATCTCGCCGCCGTTCGCGGTGGCCACGGCCGTGCCCTCGGCGATCGGGACCGGTGCCGAGTCGCTGGGCGCCTGCCACAGCTCGCGCAGCGTCGGCGGCACGGTCGCCGGCGCGGGCGGCAGGGGAGCGCCCGGCGCGGACGTCTCCTGGATGGTCGCCCGGCTCGCGCTGCCTGCCCAGATCACGACACCGGTGACGGCCACGACGACGACGATCAGGACCGCGACGACCCGGTCACGGGGCCGGTTCCACGGGGACGGCCGCTCGCGTCGCGGCCGTTCCGGAGCCGGCGCCGGGGCGGGAGCGCCGGCCAGCACGTCCTCCGCGCCGATCGGCCCGGCGACCTCGCCCCCGTCGGGACGGCGGTGCCGTCCACCCGCCTCGGGCTCGCTCACGTTCCTGCTCCCGGTGTTCGCCGGCGCCCCCGCGGCGCCGGTCGGCCTCAGTCTGCCGAACCCGGTGTATCAGACGTGTTCGCCGTCGCGCTGGCCGAGCCCGAACGGCGACGGCGGCGGCGACGGGCGGGACGCTCCGCGGCCTCGCCGCCCTCGCGCTCGGTCGGGCCCTTCTCCGCCGGGCCCGAGGTGTCGCCGACCGCCTTGCCACCGCGGGTGCGGCGGCGCGGACGGCGCTCCTCACCCGACGGCTCGCCGGTGGCCTCGGCCTGCTCGCCCTCGGCCTTCGCGGCGCCGCGGGTGCGGCGACGGTTGCGGGTGGTCGCGCCGCCGCTCCGGCGACGGCCGCCCATCTGCTCCTCCGGCTCGGCGGCCAGGCCGGCGCGGGTGCGCTTGGACAGCGGCAGCCGCCCGGTGGCGTCCTCCGGGATGTCCAGGTCGCTGAACAGGTGCTTCGACGTCGAGTACGTCTCGACCGGCTCGGCCATGTCGAGCTTGAGCGCGTCGTTGATGGCCTGCCAGCGGTGCATGTCGTCCCAGTCGACCAGCGTGATCGCGACACCGGTCTTGCCCGCGCGGCCGGTGCGGCCGATGCGGTGCACGTACGTGCTCTCGTCCTCGGGCGTCTGGTAGTTGATCACGTGCGTCACGTCGGTGACGTCGATGCCGCGAGCGGCAACGTCGGTGGCGACCAGCACGTCGACCTTGCCGGAGCGGAACGCGCGCAGCGCCTGCTCGCGAGCGCCCTGGCCGAGGTCGCCGTGCACCGCCGCGGCGGCGAACCCGCGCTCGGCGAGGTCGTCGGCCACCTTCTGCGCGGTGCGCTTGGTGCGGGTGAAGATCATCGTCAGGCCGCGGTCCTTGGCCTGCAGCACGCGGGCGATCAGCTCGGGCTTGTCGAGCGAGTGCGCCCGGTAGGCGAACTGGGTGGTGCGCTCGTGCACCGCGCTGGAGTCGTTCTCCTCGGCGCGCACGTGCGTCGGGCGGTTGAGGAAGGTGCGGGCCAGCTTGATGATCGGGTCCGGCATTGTGGCCGAGAACAGCATGGTCTGCCGCTGGTCGGGCACCATGCCGAGGATGCGCTCGATGTCGGGCAGGAAGCCCAGGTCGAGCATCTCGTCGGCCTCGTCCAGCACCAGCGCGCGGACCTTGCCGAGGACCAGCGCCTTCTGCTCGGCCAGGTCCAGCAGGCGGCCCGGGGTGCCGACGACCACGTCGACGCCCTTGCGCAGGGCGCTGATCTGCTGCTCGTACGGGCGGCCGCCGTAGATCGCCAGCGTGCGCACGTTCAGGTGCTTGCCCGCGTCGGTGAGGTCGCGGGTGACCTGCAGGCACAGCTCGCGGGTCGGGACGACCACCAGGGCCTGCGGGGTGCCGTCGCCGGGGGAGACCACGCGCTGCAGCAGCGGGACGCCGAAGCCCAGCGTCTTGCCCATGCCGGTGCGGGCCTGGCCGATCAGGTCGTCGCCGGCCAGCGCGAGCGGCAGCGTGAGGGCCTGGATGGCGAAGGTGTGCTCGATGCCGGCCTCGGCGAGCGCGCGCACGATCTCGGGGCGGACGCCCAGCTCGGCGAAGGTGGGGGTGGCCGGTTCGACGTGGTCGGCCTGCAGCGGGTGGGAGGTGTCGGTGTCCGGGACGCCCGTCTCGCTGTGCTCGAGGGCCACCGGGTCGATCTCGTTGTTGTCGGGAATGTTCGCGGTCAGTGTGATCGCCTCTCTCTACCAGCGCGCACGGCCTGGTCGAGATTCGGCACTCAACCGGCGGGAAGGTCCACCGGGAATGCCTGGACGGCGTGCACGCGCATTACCTGCCGCTCACAGTGGCGCCCGGGGTCTGCTCGTCCTCCGGCGAGTCGAGGCGGGTGTGCCTCGGGTGGGGCGCGCTACTGCGGATGCGGTAGCTTTCCCGTCCAATTGTAACCGGTACGGCCCCGGCCTCGGCATTTCGGCCCGGTGTGTCCACGTTAGATTCGTCTCCCCGTGACGGCGGTACGCTCACGGCCGTGACACGAGAGATCAGCGAAGGCGTCGTCGACCTGCTCGGGGTCATCGCCTACGGCGAATTGTCCGCGTTCGACCGGATGGCGGAGGACGCGCGGAAGGCGCCCACCCTGTCCGGGCGCGCCGCGCTGTCGGCGATGGCGGCCGCCGAGATCGGGCACTACGAGATGCTGGCGAAGTTCCTCGCCGAGCACGGCAGGCGCGTCGAGGACGCGATGGCGCCGTTCGTGGCCCGGTTCGACGCCTGGCACGCGTCCACCGCGCCGAAGTCGTGGCTGGAATCGCTGGTCAAGGCCTACGTCGGGGACGGGCTGGCGGCGGACCTCTACCGCGAGGTGGGCAGCTGGCTGGACCCGGAGACCAAGGACCTCGTCGTCACGGTGCTCGCCGACACCGGGCACTCGGCGTTCGCCGAGCGGGAGGTCGCCGCCGGCATCGAGGCCGACCCCAAGACGCGGGACAAGCTGGCGCTGTGGGGACGGCGGCTGCTCGGCGAGGCGCTGACCCAGGCGCAGTACGTGGTGGCCGAGCGGGACCCGCTGGCCGAGCTGATCGTGTCCGGCTCGGGCGACCTGTCGGGAATCGCCGGGCTCTTCCGGCGGTTGCAGCAGGGGCACACCAAACGGATGCAGGTGCTCGGGCTGGGCTAGCCTGGGCGGTGGAGTACGTGGCAGAACCAGTCGGAGGTAACAGGTGGAGGTCAAGATCGGCATCAAGGACACCCCGCGTGAGCTGGTGGTGTCCAGTGGCCAGTCCGCCGAGGAGGTCGAGAAGCTGGTCGCCGACGCGCTGAAGACCGAGGACGGCCTGTTCAGCCTCACCGACGAGAAGGGCCGCAAGTTCCTGGTCCCGTCGGACCGGATCGCCTACGTGGAGATCGCGCCCTCGGACGTGCGCCGGGTCGGGTTCGCGGTCGGTTCGTAAGTCTTCTCGCGGAGGGGGCGTTCACCACGAGGTGGACGCCCCTTTCGTCGTTTCGTAGAGTGCGCGTTGATCCCGGTCGGCGAGCTGCTGGCAGGTTACGCGCCGCGTATCGGCAAAGCCGTCGAGCTTATTACTCCAGTGATGTTGCGGCTGCGCGCCCCGAGGAATGGCGGGAGCCGATCTGATGATCGGCTTGGCGCAGGTCGTGCGATGGCGTCTTGACCAGCTGCGGCCATGTGTGAGGCCCGCGTCCTCGCCGATGCGGAACTCGCCGACCGGGTGGGCGAGGTGCTGCGGCAGGCCGAGGACATCGACAGCCACTCGCGCAACGGCTTCGACCGGATCAAGACCGAGCGCGCGGGCCCGGACACGGGGATCGAAATCCGGTTCAGCGACGCTTACGGCGGTGAGCTGGTCTTCAGGTTCCGCCAAGCGAGCCCTGCTCGGCGCGACCACCGGCTGCCACCTCTACGCCGCGGCCAAGGAGCGCGGCACCCCGTGCCCCT
This sequence comes from Amycolatopsis sp. NPDC006125, assembly GCF_040614195.1. Lineage (NCBI taxonomy): Bacteria > Bacillati > Actinomycetota > Actinomycetes > Pseudonocardiales > Pseudonocardiaceae > Amycolatopsis > Amycolatopsis sp. NPDC006125. The sequence continues at coordinate 36,942 of NZ_JBEXTZ010000078.1, read as the reverse complement.
CGACCACTCCGTGACGCGTCAGTCGGCCAGTTCGGCGAGCGTTTTCGGCACCGTGAACGGCGGCGTGCTCGTCCCCAGGATGCGGTAGCGGCCCCACGGGTCGGGGTCCGACAGCTCGCCCGTCGCGGAGCCGTCCGGGGTGCGGATCTCGCCCTTCTTCTTCCGGCCGCCGCACAGCTCGTCCAGCCGGGCGCTCGGCGCGATGCGGCCGTACCAGCGGTAGTAGCCGTCGATGGGCTGGAAGTGGCCCCTCAGCTCCACCTCGACCGGCACCTCGGCGCCGTCCACCACCACCGTCGCGGGACCGGTGTAGCCGTCTTCGTCGTCAGCCGACATCCGTCTCCTCCTTCGGGCGCACCCGTCCGAGCTGGACGATCTTGTTCTCCTCCAGCGGCTTGTTCGGGTCGATCGTGACCCCGTGCTGGCGGGCCAGCCCGTCGATCGCGGCCCAGATGATCTGCGTCAGGTACTCCACGACGCTGTCCCGGCTCATCGACCGGCGCTCCAGCCACCACTCACCGGTGTTCTGGACCATCCCGACGATCCCGTACGCCCACGGCTCGGCCGCGCCGGAGTCCATGTTGAACATCCGCATGTAGTCGCCGAGCAGGGCGGTCAGCGCGGTCGCGATCAGTTCCTTGTCCTCGGCCACCACGTCGGCGTCGGCCGGCTTGCCCGCGAACGAGCCGCGCACCAGCAGCCGGTACAGGTTCGGGTGCTCCTCGATGACGGTGAAGAACGCGTCCAGCGCCATGCGGATCCGCGGCACCGGCGCCAGCTCCGCGTTGATCGCCGGGACCAGCCGCGAGAACAGCAGCTCGGTGCCCCGCTGGCCGAGCGCGTCGTACAGGTCGGCCTTGTCTGCGAAGTGCCGGTACAGCACCGGTTTGGTGACCCCGGCGGCGACCGCCACGTCGTCCATCGCCAGGTCGGGACCGCGCTCGTCCAGCGCCTTCAGCGCCGCCTCGACGAACTCGGCCCGGCGCTCGACCCGGTGCTTGCGCCACCGGTCCCGGCGCGCGTCGCCGGTCGCCGGCTCGCCTGCCGAAGGGTGCTTGCCGCTGCGCTTGACACGATCCGTCACGCGCCTCATGCTACCAGAGGTAACTGTTACCACGGGTTACACAATGTGGGGAGCACGCGATGACGCGAACGCTGGACGACCACGGCCGCGAGAAGACCGCCGACCGGTTGCTGAAGTCCTCGGCCAACAAGTTCTACGACCCCGACGTCGACATCGACTGGTCCGCCCCGCTGGCCGAGGGCAAGCCCTTCCAGCTGGAGCGCCGCAGCTCGCTCTACGGCACCCACCTGTGGGACCGGCTCACCGAGGAACAGCGACTCGAACTGGGCAAGCACGAGCTCGCCAGCATCGCCAGCAACGGCATCTTCTTCGAGGTGCTGCTGATGCAGCTGCTGCTCAAGGAGGTCTACAACTCCGACCCGACCACGCGGCACGTGCAGTACGCGCTCGCCGAGATCGCCGACGAGTGCCGCCACTCGACGATGTTCGCGCGCTCGGTCGAAGCCGTCGGCGCGCCGGCGTACGGCCCGGTGAAGATCGTGCACCGGCTGGGCAAGCTGCTGCCGTTCATCGGCTACGGGCCCGCGCTGTACGGATCGATCCTGGTCGCCGAGGAGATCCTCGACCGGATCCAGCGGGAGAGCATGGCCGACGAGGACATCCAGCCGCTCGTGCGCATGGTCAACCGCATCCACGTGCTCGAAGAGGCGCGGCACGTGACCTTCGCCCGCGAGGAGGTCACCCGCGGCATGGCGAAGCTGAACAAGGCCGAGCTGCTCTACCAGCGCTGGCTCATCGCCGTCGTCAGCTTCGCGATCACCCGCAGCCTGATCAACCCGCGCGTCTACAAGGCGGTCGGCCTCAACCCGCGCGAGGCGTGGGAGGCGGCCATGAACAACCCGCACTGGCACGAGACCCTGCGCTGGTCCGGCGAGCGCATCATGGCGTTCCTCGACGACGCCGGGCTCGTCGGCCAGCCGGGCACGTACTGGTGGCGCAAGTCCTTCCTGCTGGGGGCCCGATGACGGCGACGGTCCGTCGGAGGGGGACGGACCGTCGCTTCACGACGAGCGACGGCACCGCCCTCCACGTCGAGCTGTCCGGACCGCGCGACGCCGCGGTCACCCTGGTGCTGGTGCACGCGTGGACGCAGGACCACCTGGAGTGGGACCCGGTCCTGCCGCTGCTGCCGACCGGGGTCCAGGTCTTGCGCTACGACCACCGCGGGCACGGCTGGTCGGAGCCGGCGAAGCCGGGGACGGCGACGGTCGCGCAGCTGGCCGACGACCTCGCCGAGCTGATCGCGGAGCTGGCGCCGGAGGGCAGGCTCGTACTGGCCGGGCACTCGATGGGCGGGATGACCGTGATGGCGCTGGCCGAGCGGCACCCGGAGCTGGTCGAATCGAGGGTGGACGGGGTCGCGTTCATCGCCACCTCGTGCTGCGACATGGACCGGCTCACGCTCGGGCTGAACGGGCGGGCCGGACGGGTGGCGGCGCGCGTCGACAAGACGTTCGGGCGGCTGCTGAACCGGTGGGGCGCCGAGCACGTGCCGATCCCGGCGCCGCTGGCCCGGCCGTCGGTGAAGTGGCTGGCGTTCGGGAAGAAGGTGCGGCGGGCCGACGTGCGGGCGATGACGGAGCAGTTCCTGCGTGCGCACCCGCGCAGCGTCGGCGGCTTCCGCGACTCGATGTCCGACCACGACCGGCGCAAGGCGCTCGCGACCCTGCGCGGCACGCCCACGGTGGTGATGGTCGGCGACCGGGACCGGATCACACCGGTGCACCACGCGCGCGTGATCGCCGAGGAACTGCCCGAGGCGGAGTTCGTGCTCTTCCCCGGCGCCGGCCACGAGCTGACCTACGAGCGGACGCGCGAGGTCGCGAAGCGGCTGAGCCGCCTGCTGGAGAACTAGGACCGAGCGTTTTGAGGGCGGCGGAGCCGCTTCCGCCGCCCTCGCAGCCGGCACCGCCGCGGGTTCTGAGTCAGCTCAGCCGCGCGGAGCGCGTCGTTTGAGGGTGGTGGTGGGAGACGGGCGGGCGCCTCCTCGCGAGGACAGCGCCGACGTGGTGGTCGGCACTGCCGCGCGGAGCGCGTCCACCAGGGGTGGATGAAGGGTGGTGGTCGGGCCGGCGGGCGGGATTCTGAGGTTCCGCCACCCGCACCACTACACAGGCCGACCCGACATTTCAGGAATCGCCTGGCGTGTGCTGGAGCGGGAAGCCGCCGCCGATGCCGCGCCAGGCGAGCGTCGCGGTCAGCGACACTGCCTCCTCGCGGCTCATCGTGCTGTGGTGGGCCAGCCAGAACCGGGCGCTGACCTGGCTCAACCCGACCAGGCCGACCGCCAGCAGGCGCGCCCGGCCCTCGTCCAGGCCCGCGTCGGCGGTGATCGTGTCCGTGATCGCGTTGACGCACTCGGTGGTGGCGCGGTCGACGGCCTCCTGCACGACGGGCTCGCCCCGCAGGTCGGACTCGAAGATCATCCGGAAGGCGCCGGTCTCGCTGGCGACGAAGTCGAAGAACGCGCCGACGGCGGCCCGCACGCGGAGCTTGTTGTCGGTGGTCGAGGCGAGCGCCTCGTTCACGCGCGCGACCAGCTCGTCGACGTGGTTCTCCAGCAGCGCGGTGTAGAGGTCCAGCTTGCCCGGGAAGTGCTGGTACAGCACCGGCTTGCTGACTCCCGCCTGCTCGGCGATCTCGTCCATGGCCGCCGCGTGGTACCCGTTTGCCGAGAAGACCCGCTGCGCCGCGGCCAGAAGCTGAGCGCGCCGCTCGGTCCGGGGTAGCCGGACTCCCCGCTGTTGCGCCGCCGCAGTCTCCGTCATGCTTTCCTCCCAAAGAACCCGTTCGAGATTACTCGCCGGTATCGCCGAGTCGCCAAGGGCCGGGTGGGTAGGCATCCTGGATTGATGACCGACACCGTCCCGGCTTCCCGGCCGTCCCCGGATCCCGGGGCGCCCAGGGTGCCCGTCACGCACGTACCGCTGTCCACTCGTGAGTTACCCGAACTCGACCCGAAACTCCCGCCGTGGCCGGGGAAAACCGAGCAGGTCGGCGGCGTCTCGCTGCACGTCCGGCGCACGCCGGGCGCGGCGGAGGAGACGGTCCTCTACGTGCACGGCCTCGGCGGGTCGTCGACGAACTGGACCGACCTGGCCGCCCTGCTGGCGCCGACGGCCGGGGGAGCGGCGATCGACCTGCCCGGCTTCGGGTTCTCCGAGCCGGAACGCGCCTTCGATTTCAGCCTCGACGCGCACGCCGAGGTGGTCGCCAGGTTCGCGGAGGGGCTCGGCGCGGGCCCGGTGCACCTCATCGGCAACTCGATGGGCGGCGCGGTCTCGCTCCTCGTCGCGGCGCGGCACCCCGAGCTGGTCAAGACGCTGACGTTGATCTCGCCGGCGATGCCGGACCGGCGGCCGGACCCGCGCCGGCTGTCCGATCCGCTGATGGCGCTGGCCTACCTGCCGTTCGTCGGCCGCCGCGCCCGGCGCAAGCTCGCCGCCTACACCGCGCACCAGCGCGCCAAGATGGTCATCAAGCTGTGCTTCGCCGACCCGGACTCCTTCCCCGAGCACCGGATGGCCGAGCTGGTCGAGGAGCACAGCGCGCGCGCCGAGCTGGCCTGGGCGAACGTGGCGATGTCGCGCAGCACGTTCGGGATCTTCCGCACCTGGTTCGCGCGGGGCGCGGCATCGCTGTGGCGGGTGACGCCCAACGTGACGGTTCCCACGCTGGTGGTGTGGGGCACCGAGGACAAGGTGATCTCGGTCCGCCGGGCCGCGCGGACCGCGAAGTTGCTGCCGCGCGGGCGGCTCCTCGTGCTGCCGCGGACCGGTCACGTGGCGCAGATGGAACGCCCGGTTGTCGTAGCGAAGGCCGTTCTGGGTATGTGGGAGGCGGTCGCTGCCGGTTCGTGGTAGCCCATTCGAGTTAATCCGAGCTCGCTCCGTGACGGCTTGGTCGCGCGTTGCGTAACTCTGCGCATGTGGCAATCTGGGACCCGTGAAGCGGGCGAGCAGCGGCGAGCGTGGCGAAGGACGGCGAGCACAGTACGCGCCCCCGTCGGGCCGGTCGTCGGTGCGCCTGAGCGAGGACCGCTACCGGCCGCGCGCGCGGCGCGTGCAGGCCGAGCCGCTGGCCGCGTCGTGGAAGCCGCCGCAGGCGCAGCTCGAGCAGGACCCGGAGGAAGCCCGCCGGGCGCGGCGCCGCAAGGGCAAGGTCGGCCGTCTCGTGGGCGCCTACGGCTGGCGCGTGTACGCGTTGCCGGTCCTCGTCGTGATCACCGTCCTGGTGGTGTTCAACACCGCGACCGAGCCGGCCCCGCCGCAGACGAACTCCGCGGCGCAGACCCTCGACGGCGGCGCCGGGCAGGGCGGGGACAACGCGCTCTCCGAACAGCCGGCCGCGCCGCGCGACCTCAACATCCCCACCGCCGAGCTGCCGACCGGCGGTGATTTCACGCAGAGCGGCTCCATGGCCTACCACGTCGTCCCGGTGCCGAACGACGGCGTGAGCGGCAAGGAGGCCGGCAGCGGCGGGAAGCTTTACCACTACACGATCGAGGTCGAAAACGGCATCGACGCCGCCAGTTACGCCGGTGACGACGCCTTCGCCAGCGCCGTCGAGCGGACGCTGTCGGACGTGCGCAGCTGGATCGGCACCGGCAAGGTCAAGCTGCAGCGGGTCGGCGCGGACTACCCGGACATCGACTTCCGCGTGAGCCTCACCACGCCGGACACCGCCAAGCGGCCGGACGTGTGCGGGTTCAGCATCCCCTTCCCGACCTCCTGCTACTCGCGGGCGTTCGACCACCGCGTGGTGATCAACCTCGCCAGGTGGGTCCGCGGTGGGCTCGCGTTCACCGACCTCGGGATGTACCGGCAGTACGCGATCAACCACGAGGTCGGGCACGCGCTGGGGAAATCGCACGTGGGCTGCCAGGAGAACGGCGCGCTGGCGCCCGTGATGATGCAGCAGACCTTCGGCGTGTCGAACAACTACGTGGCCCAGCTGAACGCGGTCGACCAGTACAACTCGAAGGCCGTGCCGGCCGACGGCAAGACCTGTGTCCCGAACGCCTGGCCGGTGCTGCAGTTCGGCGATTCGGCCCCCGCGGGCTGACGCGTTCCACATCCTGGGACGGCGGGAAGAGTCCGGTCGCGCTCCGTGTTGTGGATACTTGGGGAAGCGACAACGACAGCCGCGCGAACTTGGAGGACCGATGGCAGGCACGCTGCCGCCGCTCGTGGAGCCGGCGGCCGAACTCACCAAGGAAGAGGTGGCCCGCTACAGTCGGCACCTGATCATCCCGGATGTCGGGATGGACGGGCAGAAGCGGCTGAAGAACGCGAAGGTCCTGGTCATCGGTGCGGGCGGCCTCGGCAGCCCCGCGCTGCTGTACCTCGCCGCCGCGGGCGTCGGGACGCTCGGCGTCATCGACTTCGACGTCGTCGACGAGTCGAACCTGCAGCGCCAGGTCATCCACGGCCAGTCCGACATCGGCAAGCCCAAGGCCGTCTCGGCCAAGGAGTCGATCGCCGAGATCAACCCGTTCGTCAACGTCATCCTGCACACCGAGCAGCTGACCACCGCGAACGCGCTGGACGTCTTCCGCGGCTACGACCTGATCCTGGACGGCACGGACAACTTCGCGACCCGCTACCTGGTCAACGACGCCGCCGTGCTGCTGGGCAAGCCGTACGTGTGGGGTTCGATCTTCCGGTTCGAGGGCCAGGTCAGCGTGTTCTGGGAGGACGCGCCGAACGGTCAGGGCCTGAACTACCGCGACCTCTACCCCGAGCCGCCGCCTCCGGGCATGGTCCCCTCGTGCGCCGAGGGTGGCGTGCTGGGCGTGCTGTGCGCCTCGATCGGCTCGATCATGGTGACCGAGGCGATCAAGCTGATCACCGGTATCGGTGAGCCGCTGCTCGGCCGCCTGATCAGCTACGACGCGCTGGAGATGAAGTACCGCGAGGTCAAGATCCGCAAGGACCCGGAGACGCCGAAGATCACCGAACTGATCGACTACGAGGCGTTCTGTGGTGTCGTTTCGGACGAGGCGCAGCAGGCCGCGTCGGGCAGCACCATCACCCCGGCGGAGCTGAAGGCCAAGTTCGACGCGGGCGAGAACTTCGAGCTCATCGACGTCCGCGAGCCGCACGAGTACGAGATCGTGAACATCAAGGGCGCCAAGCTGATCCCGAAGGACCGCATCCTGTCGGGCGAGGCGCTGGCGGAGCTGCCGCAGGACAAGCCGATCGTGCTGCACTGCAAGTCGGGCGCCCGGTCGGCGGAGGCGCTGGCGGCGCTGCACCGGGCCGGGTTCAAGGACGCCACGCACCTCGGCGGCGGTGTGCTCGCCTGGGCGCGGCAGATCGACCAGAGCCTGCCGACGTACTGAGCGGTTCATGACGGAAGAAGGCCCATCGCGGTTCGCCGTGGTGGGCCTTCTTCGTCACACCGACCGAGCGGCGATCGCGTCGATCACCGCGGCGTTCCGGTGCGCCCGCGGGCCAGGTCGTCGACGGGGTCCGGCCCGGGCCGCCGACCAGCGTGGTCTGCCGGACGATGGTGGCCGGGAGCCCGCCGAGGGAGTCGAGGTGCCGCGCGGCGCGGACCGCGGCCTCGTGATCGGCTGGGCGGTTGTGGCCAGCAGCACCATCCCGGTGGTCGGCGAACGAGACCACCGCGCAACGCGCGCGCTACCTGCTCAGCCCGATCCTCTTCCCGGCCGCGGAACCCACGGCTTGAACGCGGGAAAAACGTCGTCGCCACGCGGTAATCTCGGGCGGTGCCCGACGGTCCGAGAGCAGGTCAGCCACCGGCGACTGTCCTGATGGCGTTCGGCCTCCAGCACACCACCCCGGAGCCGCTGCCGGGTGGGCGGGCGCACCGCTGCGGCGACGTCGTCCTGACCCCCGTGCGGGACCGGCCGAAGGCGCTCTGGCTCGCCGGCACCATGCACGCCCTCGACGTCCCCGACCTGCGCATCGCCCGGCCGCAGCGGGCCCGGGACGGGCGGTGGATCGTCGCGGGTTGGGCGGCCCGCCGCTACCTCGACGGCGTGCCCGAGCACCGGCACGACGAGATCATGCTCGCCGCCCTCAAACTGGCCCACGCCCTCACCGGCTTGCCGTGCCCGAAGCACCTCGCCGCCCGGACCGACCCCGACGCGATCGCCGACCGCGTCGCCTGGGGTGAGGCCGAGGTGCCGGTCGACGAGGCCAAGGGCGGCCGCTGGTTCGAGGTCCTCGCGGTGGCGCGAAGACCCGTGGGGCTGCCGGACCAGGTCGTGCCGGGTGACCTCTTCGGCGCCGTCCTCTTCGACGGCGACGCCCCGCCCGGCATCGTCGACTTCGACCCGTTCTACCGGCCCGCCGAATGGGGCGCCGCGGTCGCCGCCGTCGACGCGGTCGCCTGGGGTGACGCCGCCCCCGACTTCCTCCAGCGCTGGTCCCACCTGCCGGAATGGCCCCAGCTCCTGCTGCGCGCCGTGCTGTTCCGGCTGGCAGGCAACGCCCTCAGCCCGCGTGCCACGGCCGCTTCCCTGGACGGTTTGCGTGCCGCCGCGGCCGCGGTGAGTGAGATCCTGTAGCGCCCGTCACTTCTCACCGGGCATCGCCCGAAATGCCGTAGCAATGTCAAACGCCTGAAACATTTGGGAGTTTTCAGGTAACACGCCGTTCCTACCGTCTCTGGGCAGAGGCGGAAGGAGGTGCGCGTGACGCTCACCGCGGAACCCCAGGTCAAAGTGGCCACCCACTGTCCCTACTGCGCCCTGCAGTGCGGGATGAGCCTGTCCGGCACCGCCGTCGCACCCCGCGAGTTCCCCACCAACGGCGGCGGCCTGTGCCAGAAGGGCTGGACGTCGGGCAGCCTGCTCACCACCCCGGCGCGGCTGACCACGCCGCTGGTCCGGGTCGACGGCGAGCTGGTGCCCGCGACCTGGGACGACGCGCTCGACCTCGTCGCGCGCCGGATCACCGAGGTCCAGGCCGAGCACGGCCGGGACGGAGTCGCCCTGTTCGGCGGCGGCGGCCTCACCAACGAAAAGAGCTACCTGCTCGGCAAGTTCGCCCGCGTCGCGCTGGGCACCTCGCAGGTCGACTACAACGGCCGGTTCTGCATGTCGTCCGCCGCGGCGGCAGGCAACAAGGCGTTCGGCCTCGACCGCGGCCTGCCGTTCCCGCTGACCGACGTCGGCGGCGCGGACGCGGTCCTGCTGATCGGCTCGAACCCGGCCGAAACCATGCCGCCGTTCATGCAGCACCTGCGCAGGGCCATCGACACCGGCGGGCTGGTCGTGGTCGACCCGCGCCGCACGCCGACCGCGGACCAGGCGAGCCTGCACCTCGCGCCCGCGCCGGGCACCGATCTCGCCTTGGCGCTGGGCATCCTGCACGCGCTGGTCGCCGAGGGCCTGTTCGACCGCGACTACGTCGAGCAGCGCACCCGCGGCTTCGACGCGGTGTGGCAGATCGCGGCCCGCTGGTGGCCGGAGCGCGTCGAGCGGATCACCGGTGTCGCCGCAGCCGACCAGCGCCGCGTCGCCACCCTGCTGGCCAACGCCCGCAACGCCTACATCCTCACCGCGCGCGGCACCGAGCAGCACGCCAGCGGTTCGGACACCGTGAGCGCCTGGATCAACCTGGCGCTGGCGCTCGGCCTGCCCGGCCGCGAAGGCTCCGGGTACGGCTGCCTCACCGGACAGGGCAACGGCCAGGGCGGGCGGGAGCACGGCCAGAAGGCCGACCAGCTGCCCGGCTACCGCAAGATCGACGACCCGGCCGCCCGCGAGCACGTCGCGCGCGTGTGGGGAGTCGACCCCGCCGAGCTGCCCGGACCCGGCCGCTCGGCCTACGAACTGCTCGACGCTCTGGGCACCGAGACCGGCCCCAAGGCGATGCTCGTGTTCGGCAGCAACGTCGTGGTGTCCGCCCCGCGCTCGGCGCACGTCGCGGACCGGTTGCGCGGCCTGGACCTCCTCGTCGTCGCGGACTTCGTGCTGTCCGAGACCGCCGCGATGGCCGACGTCGTACTCCCGGTCACGCAGTGGGCCGAGGAGAGCGGCACGATGACGAACCTGGAGGGCCGCATCCTGTTGCGGCAGAAGGCGATCGACCCGCCCGCCGGCGTCCGCAGCGACCTGGAGGTCCTCAATGGACTCGCGCAGCGCCTCGGGCAGCCGGCAGGACGTTTCCCGGTCGAGGCGAAGACCGTGTTCGCCGAACTGCGCGAGGCTTCGAGGGGCGGGCTCGCGGACTACTCCGGCGTCACCTACGAGCGCCTGCACGACGGCGAGGCCCTGTACTGGCCGGTGCCCGGCACCGAGCACGCCGGGACGCCGCGGATGTTCCTGGACTCCTTCGCCCACCCGGACGGCCGCGCGCGGTTCGTCCCGGTCGAGCACCGCGGCCCCGCCGAGCCGACCGACGACGAGTTCCCGCTGATCGCGACCACCGGCCGGGTGCTGCAGCACTACCAGTCCGGGGCGCAGACCCGGCTGGTCGGCGAGCTGAACGACGTGGTGCCCGAGGCCTACGTCGAGGTGCACCCGGACACCGCCGCCCGCGCCGGACTGGCCGACGGCGACTGGGCGGCGGTGGTCTCCCGGCGCGGGGAGACCACCGCACGGGTGCGGTGCGTCGCCTCGATGCGGCCGGACACGGTGTTCCTGCCGTTCCACTTCCCCGGCGCGCAGCGGGCGAACCTGTTGACCAACCCCGCCCTGGACCCGACGAGCCGCATGCCCGAGTTCAAGGTGTGCGCGGTTCGCCTGACCACGAAGGACGGTGCGGAATGACCCGCAAGGTGGTGGTGCTGGGCTACGGCATGGCCGGGGCCCGGCTCGCCGACGAGATCCGGGCCCGCGATCCGGAAGGCACGCGCGTCACGCTGACCGTCATCGGCGAGGAGCCGCACGCCGCGTACAACCGCGTGCTGCTCTCCGCCGTCGTCGCAGGCACGATGCGCCCGGAGATGGTCCGCCTGCACGACGCCGGGTGGGCGGACGCGCACAACGTCGACCTGCGCACGGACGTCAAGGCCGAGCACATCGACCGCGCCGCCCGGCGGATCCGGCTCAGCGACGGGTCCACTGTGGACTACGACGCGCTGGTGCTGGCCACCGGGAGCCGCCCGTGGCTGCCGCCGGTCGAGGGCCTGACCCTGGAGGACGGCACGCCCGCGCCGGGCGTGGTCACCTTCCGCACGCTGGACGACTGCGACCGCATCCTGGACGCCGCCAAGGCCGGCGCGCCGGTTGCGGTGCTGGGCGGCGGGCTGCTCGGCCTGGAGGCCGCCCGCGGCCTGGCGGGGCGCGGCAACCTGGTGACCGTCGTGCACCCGGTCGGGCACGTGATGGAACGCCAGCTCGACGCGGGCGCCGGTGGCGTGCTGGCCAAGGCGCTGGGCGAGCTGGGCATCGACTTCAAGCTCGGCGCGGGCGCGGCCCGGTACCTGCCTGGTGACGGGCTCAAGCTCGACGACGGCAGCAAGGTCCACGCCGACCTGGTCGTCGTCAGCACCGGCGTGCGGGCTGAAACCACGCTCGCGGTCGAGGCCGGCCTGGAGGTGGACCGCGGCATCGTGGTCGACGACGCGATGCGCACCAGCGACGGCCGCATTCACGCGATCGGCGACTGCGCGCAGCACCCCGGCACGGTGTCCGGCCTGGTCGAGCCGGCCTGGCAGCAGGCCAAGGTGCTGGCCGACCTGCTGACCGGCGCCGACGTGTCCGCGCGGTACCGCGGCACGCAGGTGATCACCAAGCTGAAGGCGCGCGGCATCGACCTCACCGCGCTCGGCGACGTGCACACCGACGCCGCCGACCCGGACGCCGAGGTCGTGTGCCTGACCGACCCGACCCGTGGCCGCTACGCGAAGCTCGTCGTCCGCGGCGAGCGGGTGGCCGGGGCGATCCTGCTGGGTGCGCCGGACGCCGCCGCGAACATCACGCACCTGTTCGACCGGGGTGTCCCGGTTCCCGAAGACCGGCTCGCCGTCCTGCTCGGGCGCGCGCTGCCGGGCGGGGCGACCGTCGCGTCGAGCCCCGCCGACATCCCGGCGGCCGCCGTCGTCTGCCGGTGCAACTCGGTGACGAAGGGCCGGCTGGTCGAGGCGTTCCGCGCCGGTGCCACCGACGTCACCGAGCTCGCTTCCGTGACCCGAGCGACAACCGGATGTGGCAGCTGTCGCGACGCCGTCTGCGGCATCGCCGACTGGCTCGCCACCACCGCCTGAGGAGTGACATGACGACAACGACGAACGCGCCCGCTGGGCGCAAGCACTGGATCGAGCACTGGGAGCCCGAGAACGAGTCGTTCTGGGAGTCCACCGGCAAGAAGATCGCCAACCGCAACCTGTGGTTCTCGATCTTCTCCGAGCACATCGGCTTCTCCATCTGGACACTGTGGTCGGTCATGGTCCTGTTCATGGGGCCGCAGTACGGGTTCTCGGCCGCCGACAAGTTCCTGCTGACCTCCACGCCGACGCTGGTCGGTGCGATCGCGCGGCTGCCCTACAGCTGGGCGGTGGCGAAGTTCGGCGGTCGCAACTGGACGATCGTCAGCGCGATGCTGCTGCTGATCCCGAGCGTCGGCGCGGCGATCGTGATGGAGCCCGGCACCCCGCTGTGGGGCTTCCTGATCGTGGCGGCGCTGGGCGGTGTCGGCGGCGGCAACTTCGCGTCGTCGATGACCAACATCAACGCGTTCTTCCCGGAGAAGGCCAAGGGCATGGCGCTCGGCCTGAACGCGGGCGGCGGCAACCTGGGCGTCGCCGTGATCCAGCTGCTCGGCCTGCTGATCATCGCCACGGCGGGCACCGGCGCGCCGCGGATCATCCTCTTCATCTACATCCCGCTGATCGTCGTCGCGGCGCTGTGCTCGGCGTTGTTCATGGACAACATCGCGTCCGTCAAGAACGACAAGAAGGCGATGCGCGAGATCATCGGCGACGCCCACACCTGGGTGATGTCGTTCCTCTACATCGGCACCTTCGGCTCGTTCATCGGCTACAGCTTCGCCTTCGGCCTGGTGCTGCAGAACCAGTTCGGCCGCACCCCGCTGCAGGCCGCCGCGGTCACCTTCCTCGGCCCGCTGCTCGGCTCGTTCTCGCGACCGGCCGGTGGCTGGCTGGCGGACAAGCTCGGCGGCTCGCGGGTCACGTTCACCACGTTCGTCGGCATGGCGGTGATGACCGTCATCCTGATCATCGCGTCGAACACGCAGTCGCTGGCGTTGTTCACCACCGCGTTCATCGTGTTGTTCGTGCTGACCGGGGTCGGCAACGGCTCCACCTACAAGAGCATCCCGGCCATCTTCCGCACCAAGGCCAAGGCGGCGATCGCGGCCGGCGCGGACGAGGCGGCCGAGCTGCTCAAGGCCCGCAAGCGCTCCGGCGCACTCATCGGCCTGGCCGGCGCGGTCGGCGCGCTCGGCGGTCTGTTCATCAACCTGGCGTTCCGGCAGTCCTTCCTGGACACCAAGAGCGGCGTGCCGGCGTTCGTCGGGTTCCTCGTCTTCTACGGGATCTGCTTCGTCCTCACCTGGGCGGTGTACCTCCGCAAGTCGGACGCACCGGTGAGCGAGCGCGGGCTGGCTCTGGCCGGCGCCCGGGTCTGAAGCAAGAGAAAGCAGGAGGTTTCGGTAATGCGCACACTCGTCGTCGTCGGGAACGGCATGGTGAGCCATCGACTGGTGGAGGCACTGCGGGCCGAGGACACCGAGGGCGCCTGGCGGGTGGTCGTGCTCGCCGAGGAGCCGCGCCCGGCCTACGACCGGGTGGCCCTGACCTCCTACGTGGATGGCTGGGACGTCCAGGCGCTCACCCTGTCCGGTTCGGACTACGCGGGTGACGACCTCGTCGAGCTGCGGCTGGGCGACCCGGTCACCGCGATCGACCGCGCGGCCAGGAAGGTCACCACGGCGTCCGGCCACGTGCAGGCCTACGACGCGCTCGTGCTGGCCACCGGCTCGCGGCCGTTCGTGCCGCCGGTGCCGGGCCACGACCTGCCGGGCTGCTTCGTCTACCGCACGATCGAGGACCTGGACGCGATCCGCGCCGCGGTCGAACACGCGAAGGCGACCAAGCGCGGCCGCGCCGCGGCGATGGTCGTCGGCGGCGGCCTGCTCGGGCTGGAGGCGGCGAAGGCCCTGCGCGACATGGGCCTGTCGCCGCACGTGGTCGAGATGGCGCCGCGGCTCATGCCGATCCAGGTCGACGACGGCGGTGGCCGGCTGTTGCGCAAGCTGGTCACCGACCTCGACCTGACCGTCCACACCGGAACGTCGGCGGAGAAGATCGAGCAGGACGGCGACCGGCTGTTCACCAAGCTCACCAACGGCACCGAGCTGGACCTGGACCTGGTGGTGTTCTCCGCCGGTGTCCGCCCGCGCGACGACCTGGCCCGCTCGTCCGGGCTGGAGGTCGGCGAGCGCGGCGGCATCATCACGGATCTGGCCTGCCGCACCAGTGATCCGGACATCTGGGCGGTCGGCGAGTGCGCCGCGGTCGAGGGCCGCTGCTACGGCCTGGTCGCGCCGGGCTACACGATGGCCGAGATCGTCGCCGCGCAGCTGCTCGGCAAGACCGGCGAGTTCCCGGGCGCGGACCTGTCCACCAAGCTCAAGCTGATGGGCGTGGACGTCGCCAGCTTCGGCGACGCGCACGCCACCACGGAGAACTCGGTCGAGGTCGTGCTCTCCGACGCCGTCGGCGGTTACTACAAGAAGCTCGTGGTGTCCGAAGAGGACAGCGACGGCAAGCGGCTGCTGCTGGGCGGTGTGCTGGTCGGCGACGCGAGCGCCTACAACCTGCTCCGCCCGCTGGTCGGCAGCCCGCTGCCGGCTGACCCGGCCGCGATGCTGGCTCCCGAGGGCGGTTCCAGCGCCGTGGGTGTGGACGCGCTGCCGGACGAGGCGCAGATCTGCTCGTGCAACGCGGTCAGCAAGGGCGCCATCACCAGCGCCATCCACGACGAGGGCTGCGACAGCGTCGCGAAGATCAAGGGCTGCACCAAGGCGGGCACGACGTGTGGTTCGTGCGTGCCGATGCTGGCCAAGCTGCTGGACGCCTGCGGGGTCGAGCAGTCCAAGGCGCTGTGCGAGCACTTCGCCTACTCGCGCCAGGAGCTGTTCCAGATCCTCAGCGCCACCCGCATCACCACGTTCGGCGAGCTGATCGCCAAGCACGGCACCGGCGCCGGCTGCGAGATCTGCAAGCCGGCCGTGGCCTCGATCCTCGCCACGCTGGACACGACCGACCGCGACGGCGGGCACGTCCTGGCCGGCGAGCAGGCCACGCTGCAGGACACCAACGACCACTTCCTGGCGAACATGCAGCGCAACGGCACCTACTCGGTGGTGCCGCGGATCCCCGGCGGCGAGATCACCCCGGCGAAGCTCAAGGTCATCGCCGAGGTCGCCGAGGAGTTCGGGCTCTACACCAAGATCACCGGCGGGCAGCGGATCGACCTGTTCGGCGCGACCGTGGACCAGCTGCCGCACATCTGGAGGCGGCTGGTGGACGCGGGCATGGAGTCCGGCCACGCGTACGGCAAGTCGCTGCGCACGGTGAAGTCGTGCGTCGGATCGACGTGGTGCCGCTACGGCGTGCAGGACAGCGTCGGACTGGCCGTCGAGCTGGAGCTGCGCTACCGCGGCCTGCGGTCGCCGCACAAGCTCAAGGCCGGTGTCTCCGGGTGCGCCCGCGAGTGCGCGGAGGCCCGCGGCAAGGACTTCGGCGTGATCGCCACCGAGAAGGGCTGGAACCTCTACGTCGGCGGCAACGGCGGGGCCCTGCCGCGCCACGCCGAGCTGCTGGCGTCCGACCTGGACAAGGACACGCTGATCACCTACATCGACCGGTTCCTGATGTTCTACGTCCGCACCGCCGACCGCCTGCAGCGCACCGCGCCGTGGGTCGAGGAGATGGACGGCGGGCTGGACCACCTGCGTGCGGTGATCGTCGACGACAAGCTCGGCATCTGCGAGGAGCTGGACGCCGCGATGGCCAAGCACGTGGAGAACTACGCCGACGAGTGGCGCGGCGTGCTGGAGGACCCGGAGAAGCTGGCCCGGTTCACGTCGTTCGTCAACGCGCCGGGCACGCCCGACCCGACCATCTCGTTCCGCGCGGAGCGAGAGCAGAAAGTCCCCGTCCTGCTGGGTGTCCCGGAGGTGGTTTCGCGATGACCGCGGTGGAGGAGAAGCGCGCCACGGAGGTGGTCGAGATCTGCCGGTTCGACCGGTTGATCCCCGGTCGCGGAGTGGCCGCGCTGCTGCCGGACGGGCGGCAGGTGGCGATCTTCCGCACCATGACCGACGACGTCTACGCCCTGTCCAATGTGGACCCGTTCACCAAGGCGGCCGTGCTGTCGCGGGGGATCATCGGCGACGTCAAGGGTGTGCCGCACGTCGCATCGCCCATGCTGAAACACCGTTTCGAGCTGGCCACGGGCTACTCTCTGGAGGACGAAACGGTGGCTGTGCGGACGTATCCCGTGCGGGTGATCGAGGGCGTGGTGTACATCCAACCATGATCGATTCCTCCGGAATCCTCCCGCTCGCCGGTTTCGCGGTGGGCATCACGGCCGCGCGCCGCGCGGACGAGCTCGGCGCGCTGCTGGTGCGCAAGGGCGCGACCGTGCGGTACGGGCCGGCGATCCGGATCGTGCCGCTCGCCGACGACACCGAGCTGCACGCCGCGACCGTGCGAATGCTGGAGGAGCCGGTCGACGTGGTCGTGGCGACCACCGGCATCGGGTTCCGCGGGTGGGTCGAGGCGGCCGAGGGCTGGGGTCTCGGCGATGCGCTGGTCGACCAGCTCGGCAAGGCGTCGCTGCTGGCTCGCGGCCCGAAGGCGCGGGGTGCGATCCGCGCGGCCGGGTTGTCCGAGAGCTACTCGCCCGCTTCGGAAAGCAGCGCGGAGCTGCTCCAGCACCTGCTGGAGTCCGGTGTGGAGGGTCAGCGGATCGCGGTGCAGCTGCACGGCGAGCCGCTGCCGTACTTCGTGGAGTCGTTGCGGGAGGCCGGGGCCGAGGTCATCGAGGTGCCGGTGTACCGCTGGGTCGGGCCGTCCGACCCGGGGCCGCTGGACCGGCTGATCGACGCGGTGCTGGACGGCTCGGTGGACGCGTTGCCGTTCACCAGCGCGCCTGCCGCGGCGAGCACGCTGGCGATGGCCAAGCGCACCGGACGCCTCGCGGCGCTGGTCGACGCGTTGACGCACCGGGTGCTGGTCGCGTGCGTCGGGCCGATCACCGCGGCTCCGCTGGCCGCCGTCGGGATCCCCACGGTGCAGCCGGAGCGGGCGCGGATCGGCGCGCTGGCGCGGACGGTGGCGCAGGCGCTGGTCGAGCGGTCACCGAAGCTGTGCGCGGCCGGGCGGCTCATCGAGCTGCGCGGTCAGGCGGCCATTGTGGACGGTCAGCTGTGCGAGGTGGCGCCGGCGCCGATGGCGGTGCTGCGGGCGCTGGCCCGTGAGCCGGGCCGGGTGGTCTCCCGGCGGGAGCTGACATCCGCGTTGCCCAGCGGCGGTGAGGAACACGCGGTGGAGACCGCGATCGGGCGGCTGCGCACGTCGCTCGGCGAGGGGAAGCTCGTGCAGACCGTGGTGAAGCGCGGATACCGGTTGGCGGTGGAACGATGATCGTGCTGGCAGCGCATGGAACGCGGGACCCGCAGGGCGCGCGGGTGATCGAGGAACTGGCCGAGCGGGTGCGGGCCGAGACGCCGGTGCCGGTGCGGGTGGCCTACGCCGACGTGCGGCAGCCGGACGTGACCACGGTGCTCGACTCGGTGCGCGGGTACCAGGCGATCGTCGTGCCGGCGTTCCTGGCGGCCGGGTATCACGTGCGCACCGACATCCCGGCGCAGATCGCGGCGAGCGGGCACCGCAACGTCCTGCTGGCCGGCCCGTTCGGCCCGGCGCCGGAGCTGGTCGGCGTGATGCGCGACCGGCTGGAGTGGGCGGGCTACCGCGCGGGCGACGCGGTCGTGCTGGCCGCGGCGGGCTCCAGTGATCCGCGCGCGCTGGCCGAGGTGCGCGTCGCCGCGGATGCGCTCGGTGTCCTGCTGGGTGTGTCCGTGCAGGTGGGTTACGTCGCGACGGCGCGGCCCTCGGTCGCGGACGCGGTCGCCCGCGCGCGGGGCCGCGGACGCCGGGTGGCAGTGGCGTCGTGGCTGCTCGCGCCGGGGCTGTTCCAGCGGAAGGTGCTGGAGGCGGGCGCCGACGTGGTGGCGGACCCGCTCGGCGTGCACCCGGACGTGGTCGACCTGGTGCTGGCCAGGTACCAGCAGGCGCAGCGGCAGCTCGCGGTCGCCGCCTGACCCTTGTGATTCGCTGGTTGAAACAGTAATTTCTGTTTCTGTGATGCGTTACACGAACAGGGTCGTTCTGATCACCGGTGCCGGGCAGGGGCTCGGCAGGGCCATGGCGCACAGGTTCGCCGACGAGGGGGCGTCGCTCGCGTTGTGCGACGTCAACGAGGGTGCGCTGAAGGAAACGGCGGTCGACTGCATCGACGTGCGCACGTCGGTGGTCGACGTGTCCGATCCCGAGCAGGTCGACTCGTGGGTCGCGGAGGCGCTGTTCGAGTTCGGGCGCGTCGATGTGCTGGTCAACAACGCCGGCGTGATCCGCGACAACCGGCTGGAGCGGATGACCGACGACGAGTGGGACGCGGTGCTGAACGTCAGCCTGCGCGGCATGTTCAACTGCAGCCGCGCGGTGTTCCCGGTGATGAAGCGGCAGGGGTACGGGCGGGTGCTGTCGTTCTCGTCGATGTGCTGGCGCGGCAACTTCGGGCAGGCCAACTACGCCGCGGCGAAGGCCGGTGTAGTGGGGATGGCGCGCACGATCGCGCTCGAAGGAGCCCGCCACGGCGTGACGTCGAACGCGATCGCGCCCGGGCTCATCGCGACCCCGATGCTGGCGTCCATGGACGACAAGGCGCGGGCGAAGCTCGCCGCGCGGGTGCCCGCCGGGCACATCGGCGACCCGGCGGACATCGCGGAGGCCGCGGCGTACCTGTGCTCCGAGGCGGCCGGCTACGTGACGGGAGTCGTGCTCGACGTCGACGGCGGGATCAGCATCGGCAGCGCGTTGCGCTGAGCTCACAGGTGGTTCGTAGCGTTGGGCCAGGCAGCGGCCTGTCCGCGCCGTGGCCAATCCGCCGCGCTGCGCCTTGCCAATCCGCCGCGCCGCGCTCGGCCCGCTTACGCCGCGCGCGGCCCGCTCGCGCCGTGGCCAACCCTGGCCTTTCCGCGGCGTGTCAATCTGCCGCGTCGCGCGTGCCAATCCGGCGTGCGCGTGGCCTGCTCGCGCCGCGCCAGCCGTGACCTGTCCGCGCACTGGCCGACCCCGGCCTGTCCGCGCCTGCCCAATTCGCCGCGCTGCCCCGGCCAATCCGCCGCGCCGCGCTCGGCCAGCTTACGCCGCGCCCGGCCCGGCGCTCAGCCCCAGCTCACCCGCAGATCCGCGAACCCCCGCGCTCGCGCAACCCGTTCGGCCTCCTCTTCCGCCGCCTTCCGGGCGGCGGGCGGCAGCGGATCGAAGACGGTGATCGTGAAGTCCAGGCGCTTCCGGCCGCTGCCCTTCGTCCGCCACACGCCTGCCACCTCGCCGCCCGCGAGGAGCGCTCCGGGGTTGCCCAGGATCTTCCACACCTCCTTCTGCCGCGCCCGGTCCGGCACCAGCACCGCCCGGTCCCGCGACTGCAGGAACGGGTCCCACGGCGGCAGCAGCCGCACGAGGTCGGGCTCCGGCGGGTTCTCCAGGGCGGCCACATCACCCGACGGCAACCACACCTCGCGGCCCGCGAAGCGCACCGGCGTCAGGTCGTCCGGCCACATCCGCTTCGCGATCGCCGTCTTCGTGCCGACGAAATCGGCCGCTTCCTTGGGGGTCGCCGGGCCGTGCAGGTGCAGGTAGTCCCGGACGACGGCCGTCGCGGCCACGGGATCCGGCGTGGTGCGCATCCGCGGCCGGCCCGCCAGTGGCGCGAGCGTCGCGGGCTGCGCACCGGCCTCCAGGCGCACCCCGCCGTGGATCGCCGCCAGCCGCATGACCTGCTCCAGGATGTGGGTGGCCTGGCAGCCGCGGCACCAGTACGACAACCCGTCCGGGATGATCTTCGTGACGGCCTCGCTCACCGCGCCCTTGGTCATCACCCGCGTCACGACCTTGCGGATCGCCCGCGCCGCTGTGAACAACCCGTCCAGCGCGCCCATCCCGGCCGCCTCGACCTGCTTGCGCTGCCAGCCCATCCGCGCCATCGCGTCGTCCTCGTCGAGCGGCACCAGCGCGGCGGTGACCCGGCCGATCTCATCCGCGCGGTGGAAGTGCGGCGCGCCGCGGTGCGTCCACGCCAGCACGAACCGCGGGTCCTCCACAAAGGACTCCTCGGTGACCGGTCCGGGCAACCGCGCCGCGAGGGCGATCGCCGCGGTGTCCCGCTGTGTGCTCTGCAGGCCGAGGTCGAAGACGGCCAGCCCGGCCGGGTCCGCGACGTCGCGGTGCAGCCCCTGCGCCGCGATCCGGTGGGCGAGCACCTGCTCGCGATCGACCTCGATCATCACAGCCGGTGGTCGAAGGTGTAGTTCACGGTCTCGCTCGCCCCTCCGATCGTGCCCGTCCCGGTCAGCCCGGTCAGCTCACCGGTGCCCGAGCCTTCGACGACGGTGAACGTGCCCCGGATGCCGTCCGCACCGTAGGCCACGTCGTGCCGGATCACGAAGCTGCCCTTCCGGCCGTCCACGCTGCCCTCGATCCGCTCGAACCCAGGCGCCGTCTGCGGGCTGCCGGTGTAGCCCTCTCCCGGGTAGTACAGCAGGTAGTCGCAAGCCGATTCGCCCTCGATCAGCCCGGAGTAGGTGAACGTGGCGTGCGCGTGGGCGTACCGGGGCCCGTCCTCGGGGCCGCTCACGACCTTCTCGTCCCAGGTCCGCATGGTGAAAGTGTTGGTCATGGGCCCTAGTCTGACGCCCTTGCCTGACACCTTCTGTCAGGTTTTTCGGCGATACTGGAGCCATGCGCGCGAGCAGGTTGCTGTCGGTGCTGCTGCTCCTGCAGAACCGGGGCCGGATGACCGCCGAGGAGCTGGCGGAGGAGCTCGAAGTGTCGGTGCGGACGGTTTACCGGGACATCGAGTCGCTGTCCGCCGCCGGCGTGCCGGTCTACGCCGAACGCGGCCGGTCCGGCGGCTACCGGCTGCTCGACGGCTACCGCACCCGCCTGACCGGGCTGACCGGGGAGGAGGCGCAGTCGCTCCCGCTGGCCGGGCTGCCGGACGCCGCCGCCGAGCTGGGCCTTGGCACCGTGCTGACCGCCGCGCAGCTCAAGCTGTACGCCGCGCTGCCGGACGAGCTGCGCGGCCGCGCGGGCAAGGTCGCCGAGCGGTTCGTGCTCGACGTGCCCGGCTGGTTCCGCGGCATCGAGAGCCTGCCGCACCTGGCCGAGGTGGCCCAGGCGGTGTGGGACTCGCGCCGTGTTTCGGTCCGGTACCGGCGGTGGGACAACAGCGAGACGAACCGGCTGCTGGAGCCGCTGGGCCTGATCCTCAAGGCCGGGAACTGGTACCTTGCTGCCCACTGCGACGGTGCGATCCGGACCTACCGGGTGTCGCGGATCCTCTCGCTCGAACCCGGCGCCGCGTTCGAGCGCCCTGCCGGGTTCGACCTCGCCGCCTACTGGCGGGAGTGGTCGGAGCAGTTCGAGCGGCGGATGTACCCGCGGGTCGCCGTCGTCCGGCTTTCCCCGCTGGGCCGCGAACTCGTACCGTTCTACCTGGGAGCGGTGGGCGCTCGCGCGCTGCGGGAGTGCCGTGCGGTTCCGGACGAAGACGGGTGGTTGCGCGTGGAGTTACCGGTGGAACCCGGCGCCCCGGCGCTCGGGGAGCTGTTGCGGTTCGGGCCCGAGCTGCAGGTGCTCGAGCCCGCGGACCTGCGTGACCGGGTGGCGGCCGCGGTGGGCCGGATGGGTGCGTTCTATGGGTGACCTGAGCGGAGTCACGATCGGGGTGACCGCCGAGCGGCGGGCCGAGGAGTTCATCGGCGCGCTGGAACGCAACGGCGCCACGGTGCGGCACGCGCCGTTGATCCACATCGTGCCGCTGCCCGACGACGCCCGGCTGCGTGCCGCGACCGAGGAGGTCCTCGCCGAGCCGCTGGACGTCCTCGCGGTCACCACCGGCGCCGGATTCCGCGGCTGGATCGAGGCCGCCGAGGGGTGGGGACTGCGCGACGACCTGCTCGCGTCGCTGACCAGGGCGCGCGTGTTCGTCCGCGGCCCGAAGGGCAAGGGCGCGGTGCGGGGCGTCGGGCTCACCGAGGAGTGGGCCGCGCCCGAGGAGAGCAACCGGCAGCTGTTCGGGCACCTGCTGGAGGCCGGTGTCGCCGGCGCGCGGCTCGCGGTCCAGCTGCACGGCTCGCCGCTGCCCGAGCACACCGCGCCGCTGCGCGAGGCCGGCGCGCGGGTGATCGAGGTGCAGCCGTACCGGTGGGAGTGGCCCGCCGACCTGCACCCGGCGCACGAGCTGCTCGACGGCGTGCTCGACGGCCGGGTCGACGCGCTCGCGTTCACCAGCGCCCCGGCGAGCGCGAACATGCTGAACCTGGCCCGGGAGCGCGGCGCCTACGACGACTTGGTGCGCGCCCTGCGGGGCGACGTCGTGTGCGCCTGCGTCGGCCCGGTGACGGCCGCGCCGTTCACCGACGCCGGGGTGCCGACACTGCAACCGGAGCGGCAGCGGCTCGGTGCGCTGGTCAAGCTGCTGGTCGCGGAGCTGGGCACCTAGGGGGCCGACCTCCGGGCCGTTCCCGGTGATCATCCGGATGTGCCCGGCCGGGCCCGTTCGTAGGTTCGGTGCATGGTTGAACCAAGATCGCTAACCCGCCGTCTCGCGCTGCTCACCGCCGCCGCCTTCGCGCTCACCGTGGTCCCGGCGTCGGCCGAGACGGCACTCGCCCTGCCGGAACCGTCCGGCCCGTTCGCCGTCGGCGTCACCGAGTTGCACCTGGCCGACCAGGCCCGCGACCGCGAGCTGATGGCGACCGTGCGGTACCCCGCCGTCCACGACCACGGCCCGCGAGCGCCCTTCCTGACACCCGGCGCCGCCGCCGTGATCGCCGAAGCCGACGCCGCCCGGCTCGGCATGGACCCGGCCCGGCTGGACTACGGCTTCGCCACCAACGCGCGTTCCGGCGCGCCCGTCGCCGCGGGGCGGCTGCCCGTCGTGCTCTACACGCCGGGCGCCGAGCAACCCCGCGCGCTGGCGACCACCCAGCTGGAGGAACTCGCGAGCCGGGGATACGTCACCGTCGCGTTCGACCACCCCGGCGAGACGTCCGTGGTGGAGTTCCCGGACGGCCGCCTGGTGCACGGCTCCCTGCCACCGCAGAGCGTCGAGGTCGGCCGCCGGATGATCGCCACCCGCGTCGCGGACGCCCGGTTCGTCCTCGACCAGCTCGAAGTCCTCGCGCGGGGCGGCAACCCGGACGTCGCGCGGCGTGCGTTGCCCGCCCGGCTGGGCCGCTCGCTCGACCTGACCCGGATCGGCATGTTCGGGCATTCGGCAGGCGGGTTCACCACGGCCGAGACGATGCTGGCCGACCCCCGGATCGACGCGGGCGCCAACCTGGACGGCAGCATGGCCTACTCGCAGCGCGACCGGATCTTCGGGCAGGCCGTCGAGCAGGGCCTGGACCAGCCGTTCCTGCTGATGAGCGCCGGTGACCACAGCGCAGCCACGGACGGGTCCTGGCAGGAGTTCCTGAGCAACCAGCGCGGTTCCGTCGAGCAGCGGCACCTGGCACGCGGGGAGCACTTCAGCTACACCGACTACCAGTTCCTGCTGCCCCGGCTCGGCGTCGACCCGGCGGTCACCGCGCCCTGGATCGGCGACGTGGACGCCGCCCACAGCCTGGACTTCCAGCGGACGGGCCTCGTCGAGTTCTTCGACCAGCGGCTCTACGGCTGCCAGCGGTAGGTCTTGAGGTTCACCTTCTGACCGTCCGCCAGCACGCCTTCGGCCCGGAGCAGCTCCAGCTGCCGGTGCACGAGGTGCGGCGCGGGCGTGCCGTTGGCGCGCAGGATCCGGTGCCACGGCAGGTCCGCGCCGTCTTCGGACAGGATCCGGCCGATCATCCGGGGTGACGGGGCGCCGGCGATCGCCGCGATGTCACCGTACGTGGCGACCTTCCCCGGCGGCACGGTCGCGACCACCTCGCGCACCCGCTCGTGCAGCTCCTCGTCCACGTGACCAAACTACCGCCAAGGTGTGCCGGTCCCCGGTTCTGTCGGGCGGTCGTGATTCCATGCCAGACGTGAGCGGAGAGGGGACCCGGTCCCGGGCGGGCGCGCGGCTGGTTCGGCTGCCCGTCCCCGAGCCGCGCCCGGAGCGCTGGGACGCCGACGCGCGGGCGGTGCTGGCGGCGCCCCACGGGTTCGTCCGCGTCCTCGGTGGACCGGGCACCGGCAAGACCACCTTGATCACGAGCGCGGCGGCGGCCCGCATCTCCGGCGGCGCCGATCCGGAGAGCCTGCTGGTGCTCACCGCGTCCCGCCGCGCCGCCAACGCCCTGCGTGCCGAGATCACCCGCCGCGTCACCGCGGGTGACGGCGTGCCCCGCACGATCCGCGAGCCGATCGTGCGCACCGTCCACTCGTACGCGTTCTCCCTGCTTCGCCTGCAGGCCGGGCTGCAGGACGTGCCGGCGCCGCGGCTGCTGTCCAGTCCGGAGCAGGACGTGGTGGTCCGTGACCTGCTGGCAGGCGACCTCGCCGAGGGCGCACCGGACTGGCCCGAGCAACTGCGGCCCGCCCTGGCCGTGCCGGGGTTCGCCGAGGAGCTGCGCGACCTGCTGCTGCGGGCCGCCGAGCGCGGTCTGGGCCCGGAGGACCTGGTCAAGCTGGGTCGGCGCAAGGACCGTCCGGAGTGGGTCGCGGCCGGGGTGTTCTGGCGGCAGTACGAGGAGGTCACCGTCCTGCAGGGTGCGGGAGGCAACGCGCTCGGCGCGCCCGGTTCGCCCGCGCTGGACGCCGCCGAGCTGGTCGCCAGCGCGCTCGTCGAGCTGGAGGGCGACCCCGACCTGCTGGCACGCGAGCAGGCGCGCATCCGGCACGTGTTCGTCGACGACGCCCAGCACCTGGACCACCTGCAGTTCCGCCTGCTGCGGCTGCTCGGCACGGCGGCCGAGGACTTCGTCGTGACCGGCGACCCGGACCAGGCGATCTTCTCCTTCCGCGGCGCTGATCCGGGCCTGCTCACGCGGGCCGACGCCGACGGCGGCCGGACGGTGACCCTGACCAGGACCCACCGGCTGAGTCTCGCCGTGCACGAGGCGGTGACGAAGCTCGGTGCGACCCTGCCGGGCGCGCAGCGGCACCGCGCGATCGAGGTCGACCCGTCGTCCGAGGAGGGCGAGGTCAAGGTCCGGCTGCTGCCGACCCCGTCCGCCGAGGCGAGCTGGGTCGCCGACCAGCTGCGCCGCGCGCACCTCATCGACGGCGTGCCGTGGTCGGAGATGGCCGTGCTGGTGCGTTCGCCGGGACGGTCGTTCCCCGTGCTGCAGCGGGCGTTGCGCGCCGCGGGCGTGCCGATCGCGTCAGCGGCCGACGAGCTGCCGCTGGCCCGCCAGCCCGCGGTCCGGCCGCTGCTCGCCGTCCTGCGCGTCGCCGGTGATCCGGAGCTGCTCGACGTCGACACCGCAGAGATGCTGCTGGCGTCCCCGCTCGGCGGCGCCGACCCGCTGGCGCTGCGCCGGATGCGGCGCGGTCTGCGGCGGCTGGAGCTGGCAGGCGGCGGCGAGCGGTCGAGCGACGAGCTGCTCGTGGAAGTGTTGCGGGACAACGACAAGCTCGGCGGGCTGGCTGAGGCCGAGGCGGCGCCGATCCGCCGGGTCGGCGGGCTGATCGCGGTCGCGCGCGAGGCGATCGCCAGGGGCGCCGGTGTCGAGCAGGTCCTGTGGGACGTGTGGCGGGAGAGCGGCCTGCAGAAGCGGTGGGTGCGGCTGTCCGGGCGCGGCGGGACACTGGGCGCGCAGGCCGACCGCGACCTGGACGCGGTGGTGGCGCTGTTCCACGCCGCGGGCAACTACGTCGACCGGTTGCCGAAGGCGAGCGTGGCGGCGTTCGCGGACTACCTGTCGTCGCAGAACATCGCGGGCGACAGCCTCGCCCCGGTGGCGATGCGCGGCGAGGGCGTGTCGATGCTGACCGCGCACGGCGCGGCCGGTCGCGAGTGGACGGTCGTCGCGGTGGCGAACGTGCAGGAGGGCAGCTGGCCGGACCTGCGGCTGCGTGGGTCGCTGCTCGGCGTCGAGCGGCTGGTGGACCTGCTGTCCGGGCTGGAGGAGGAGACGGTGTCCGCGACGGCGCCGATCCTCGCCGAGGAGCGGCGGCTGTTCTACCTGGCGCTCGGCCGCGCGAAGCGGACGCTGCTGGTGAGCGCGGTGATCGGGGAGGACGAGCAGCCGTCGCGGTTCGTCGACGACCTGGAGGCCAACAGCGCGGACGAGTCCGGGCTGGACTCGCGGGTCAAGCCGCCGGGCCGGTCGCTGGTGCTGGCCGAGCTGGTCGGCGACCTGCGGCGCGCGGTGTGCGACCCGGAGGTGCCGCCGGACCGGCGGGCGCGGGCGGCGCGGCAGCTGGCGCGGCTGGCGCGGGCCGGGGTTCCCGGCGCGCACCCGGATTCCTGGTACGGCCTGGTGGAGACGTCGACGGACACCCCGCTCTACGGCGAAGGCGACGTGATCCGGATCTCGCCGTCCACTGTGGACACGCTGAAGAAGTGCCCGTTGCGGTGGCTGATCGAACGGCACGGTGGCTCCGACCCGGCCCAGCTGGCGGCGATCACCGGGACGCTGGTGCACGAGCTGGCGCAGGCCGCCGCGGACGGCATGGACGACGAGGGGCTGCGCCGCGCGCTGGACGACGCGTGGGCGAAGGTCGACGCCGGCGCGCCGTGGTTCTCGCGGCGGGAGCGCAACCGGGTCGAGCAGATGGTGCGCAACTTCCTGGCGTGGCTGCACAATTCGCGGCACGAGCTGCAGCAGATGGGGATCGAGCAGGACATCGAGGTGGAGCTGCCGGTCGGCGGTGACGGTCTGCTGGTCAAGCTGCGCGGCCGGGTGGACCGCCTGGAGCACGACGCCGAGGGCCGGCCGGTGATCGTCGACCTGAAGACGGGGAAGACCGCGGTGAGCGCCGCGGACGCCGAGCTGAACCCGCAGCTGGCGGCGTACCAGCTGTCGGTGCTGCTGGGCGCGTTCGGCGGCGGGAAGCGCCCGGGCGGTGCCAAGCTGGTGTACCTGGCGAAGGCGCACAACAAGACCGGCGCGACGGTGCGGGAGCAGCCCCCGCTGGACGACGAGAGCGGCCGCGAGTGGCTGGAGCTGGTGCGCAAGGTCGCGGCGTCGGCGACGGGCCCGGAGTACGACGCGACGGAAAACCCGGACTGCGACCGCTGCCCGGCGAAGGGATCGTGCCCGCTGCGCCCGGAGGGCAGGCAGGTGACGGGCCCATGAGGAGAATCGCCGGCGCCCACCGACCCGGGAGCCGACCCATGACCGAACCCGCCGCCCGGGCCGGCCGGGCCGAGCCTGCCGGTCGGGCCGAGCTTGCTGGTCGGGGCGAGTTTGCCGCCCCGGGCGAGCTTGCTGGCCGGGGCGAGCCCGCTGGCCGGGCCGAGTTGGCTGGCCGGGCTGAGCTCGCTGGCCGGGCTGAGCTCGCCGACTGGGCTGAGCCTGCCGGCCGGGCTGAGCTTGCCGGCCGGGGCGAACTTGGTGGCCGGGCTGAGCTTGCCGCCCGGGCCGGCCGGGCCGAGCCTGCCGCCCGAGTCGAGCCCGCCGCCCGGGCCGAGCCCGCCAACCGAGTCGAGCCCGCCAACCGAGTCGAGCCCGCCAACCGAGTCGAGCCCGCCAACCGAGTCGAGCCCGCCAACCGAGCTGAACCCGCCACACGAGCTGAACCCGCCAACCCATGACCGAGATCGCCTCCCCAGCTGAAGTCGCCCACGCGCTCGGCCTCCACCCGCCCACCCCGGAGCAAGCGGCGGTCATCGCGGCGCCCATCGAGCCCGCGCTGGTCGTCGCGGGGGCTGGGGCCGGCAAGACCGAGACCATGGCCGCCCGCGTCGTCTGGCTGGTCGCCAACGGGTTCGTCACCCCGGAGCGCGTCCTGGGCCTCACGTTCACCCGCAAGGCCGCCCGCCAGCTCGCCGACCGCGTCCGCGCGCGCCTGCGCCGCCTCGCCGGCTCGGGCCTCCTCGACCGCCTCGACCCGGGCGGCGCGCGCCGGGCTGCGGTCGTCGCCGGGGAGCCCACCGTCCTCACCTACCACGCCTACGCCGGCCGCCTCCTCGCCGAGCACGGCCTCCGCCTGCCCGTCCAGCCCGGCGTCCGCCTCCTCTCCGAGACCAGCTCCTGGCAGCTCGCCCACCGCGTGGTCTCCACCTGGGACGAGGACCTGGACACCGACCGCGTCCCGGCGTCGGTCACCGCGCAACTGCTCGCCCTCACCGGCGAACTCGGCGAACACCTGGTCACCGAAGAAAAACTCGCCGAGTACACGCGCTGGCTCTGCGACCTCATCGAACGGGCCCCGCGCGCCAAGGGGCAGCGCGCCGCCATGCCGAAGTCGCTCACCGACATCGTGGCCGCGCAGAAGTTCCGCCTCGCGCTCATCCCGCTGATCGAGGAGTACCAGCGCCGCAAGCGGGCCGAGGGCGCACTTGACTTCGCCGACCAGATGTCACTGGCCGCGACGCTCGCCGACAACCACCCGGCCGTCGCCGAGGGCGAACGTGCCCGCTACGGCGCCGTCCTCCTCGACGAGTACCAGGACACCGGCCACGCGCAACGCATCCTGCTGCGCGCCCTCTTCGGCGGCGTCGAGAACGAACCGCTGCCGGTCACCGCGGTCGGCGACCCCGCGCAGGCCATCTACGGCTGGCGCGGCGCCAGCGCGGCCAACCTGCCCCGCTTCACCACCGACTTCCCGCGCCCCGGCCTGGAACCCGCCCGCGAGTACGGCCTGCTCACCAGTTTCCGCAACCCGGCCGAAGTCCTGGTTCTCGCCAACGGCATCGCCGAACCACTGCGGCAGCGCGGCCTCGGCGTCGAACGGCTCCGCGCCCGCGACGGCGCGCCCCCCGCCGACATCGAAGTCGCCCTGCTGCCGGACATCCGGAGTGAACGCGAGTGGGTCGCCGACGCCCTGGCGCACAGGTGGTTCGCCCACCAGGCCGAGCACGGCGCCCCGCCCACCGCCGCCGTCCTCGTCCGCCGCCGCGCCGACATGGCCCCGATCGCCGCCGAGCTGCGGGCACGCGGACTGCCGGTCGAGGTCGTCGGACTCGGCGGGCTGCTCGACGAACCCGAGGTGGCCGACCTCGTCGCCACCCTGCGCGTCCTCGCCGACCCGCTGGCGGGCACCGCCGCCGCCCGCCTGCTCACCGGCGCCCGCTGGCGTCTGGCGGCCGCCGACCTGGCCGCGTTGTGGCGGCGCGCCAACGAAATCTCCGCGCCCCCGCCCACCGAAGAGTCCAAGGTGGACGATCTGTTCGCCGAACGCGCCGAGCAGACCGGGCTGATCGACGCCCTCGACGACCCGGGTGACCCCAAGCGCTACTCGCCGGAGGGCTACCGCCGGATCCGGGAACTGGGCCACGAACTCGCCGCGCTGCGCCGTCGGCTGGACCAGTCGCTGCCCGAACTGGTCGCCGACGTGGAGCGGACCATGCTGCTCGACGTCGAAGCGCAGGCCCGCCCCGGCAGCGCCCGGCGCGCGCACCTGGACGCGTTCGCGGACGTGGTCACCGACTTCGCGGAGACCTCGCCGACCGCCACGCTGATGTCCTTCGTGGACTACCTCGCCACCGCCGCGCACGCCGAGGACGGCCTCACCCCGGGCGAGGTCGAGGTGGTGCCGGACCGGGTGCAGGTGCTGACCGTCCACTCCGCGAAGGGCCTGGAGTGGGAGGTCGTCGCCGTGCCGCACCTGGCGCGCGAGGTCTTCCCGAACAAGCGCCGGTCCTCGTCGTGGCTGCGCACGGTCACCTCGCTGCCCGCGGCGCTGCGCGGTGACTCCGCGGACCTGCCGAAGCTGCGCGTGTCCGACGGCATGGACCGCAAGGAGGTCATCGAGGCCTTCGAGATCCACGAGCAGGACTTCGCCGAGCGCGAGGCCGACGAGGAACGCCGCCTCTGCTACGTGGCGCTGACCCGCTCCGAGCGCGCGCTCATCGTGTCCGGGCACTGGTGGAACGAGACCAGCACCCGCCCCAAGGGCCCGTCGGACTTCCTGCTGGAGGTCGGCGAACTGGCGAAGGAGGGCGTCGGCAAGGTCGCCGCCTGGGCCGAGGAACCGCCTGCGGACGAGGAGAATCCGCTGGTCAGCCAGGCCCGGTCGGCGCAGTGGCCGTCCGACCCGCTGACCGGCCGCCGCGACGCCGTGCACGAGGGCGCCGACCTGGTGCGCACCGCGCTGGCCGAGGGCGAGGTCGACGAAGAGGACGAGGACGACCCGGACGGCTGGATCGCCGACACCGACGTCCTGCTCGCCGAGTTCGCCCGGCGCAGCGGCACGGCCGAGCAGGTCGCGCTGCCCGACCACCTGTCGGTGAGCCAGCTCGTCGAGCTCGCCGCGGACCCCGCCGGGCTGGCCCGCCGCCTGCGCCGCCCGCTGCCGGTGCCTCCCAACACGTTCGCGCGTCGCGGCACCGCCTTCCACGGCTGGCTGGAGCGCCGCTTCGCCGGCGACCGCCTGTTCGACCTCGACGAGCTGCCCGGCGCCGCCGACCCCGACGAGGCCGGCGACGACGAACTCGAAGCGCTGCAGGAGGCCTTCGACCGCAGCGCGTGGGCGGCCCGCACCCCGCACGAGGTGGAGGTGCCGTTCTCCACCGAGGTCGACGGCGTGACCGTGCGCGGGCGGATGGACGCGGTGTTCGCCGACCCGGACGGCGGCTGGACGGTCGTGGACTGGAAGACCGGCGCCGTGCCCGAGGAGGGCCGGATGGCCTCGCTCGCCGTGCAGCTGGCGGCGTACCGTCTGGCTTGGGCGTCGCTGTCCGGAACGCCGTTGGAGAAGGTGCGGGCCGCCTTCCACTACGTGCGCGAAGACCACACGCTGCGCCCGGTGGACCTGCTCGACGCGGACGGTCTGCGTGATCTGCTCCGCAGCGTGCCACAGCCCTAGCGAGGCCTCACATGATCGCTTACGATCCGCGGGTGCGTGTCGCGGACGAACCGGACCACTCGCTCGTCGGCGTCGTCCGGATGCCGGAGCCGGCCCTCAGCCCGATCCGGTCGATCGGCAGACGGATCCTCGGTGCACTGCTGGCGCTGGTCGCCGCGGTGTTCATCGTCTACCTGGGGCGGGACGGCTACCGGGACGTC
Organism: Amycolatopsis sp. NPDC006125; assembly: GCF_040614195.1. Taxonomy (NCBI): domain Bacteria; kingdom Bacillati; phylum Actinomycetota; class Actinomycetes; order Pseudonocardiales; family Pseudonocardiaceae; genus Amycolatopsis; species Amycolatopsis sp. NPDC006125. Next base: position 5,517 of record NZ_JBEXTZ010000078.1, on the reverse strand, counting down.
AACGAGGACGGCCTGTCGCTGCTCGACGCGTTCTACTACGCCACGGTGTCGCTGTCGACCACCGGCTACGGTGACATCACCCCGGTCACGAGCTCGGCACGGCTGATCAACGTGCTGGTGATCACGCCGCTGCGGGTGCTGTTCCTCATCGTCCTGGTCGGCACCACGCTCGAGGTGCTGACCGAGCGGTCGCGGCAGGCGTTCCGGATCCAGAAGTGGAGGACCAAGGTGCGGGACCACGTGGTGGTCGTCGGGTTCGGGACCAAGGGCCGGGCCGCGGTCAAGACCCTGCTCGGGGACGAGGCGATCGAGCCCAACAAGATCGTCGTGGTGGACACCGACCAGCAGGCGCTGGACGCGGCCGCCGCGCTCGGCCTGGTCACCGTGCACGGGTCGGCCACCCGGTCGGACGTGCTGCGGGTGGCGGCCGTGCAGCGGGCGCGCGCGGTCGTCGTCGCCGCGGACCGGGACGACTCGGCGGTGCTGGCCACGCTCACCGCGCGGGAGCTGGCCCCCAAGGCGCACATCGTGGTCTCGGTGCGGGAGGCGGAGAACGTCCACCTGCTCAAGCAGTCCGGGGCGAACCAGGTGGTGGTGTCGAGCGAGACCGCGGGACGGCTGCTCGGCATGGCGACGTCCACGCCGGTCGTCGTTGACATGTTCGAGGACCTGCTGACGCCCGAGTCGGGGCTGGCGATCGCCGAGCGCCCCGCGGAGAAGTCCGAGGAGGGCGGTTCGCCGCGGCACCTGCCGGACATCGTGCTCGGCGTGGTGCGCGACGGGGAGCTGTACCGGGTGGACGCGGCCGCAGTGGACGCCATCGAACCCGGAGACCGGTTGCTCTACGTGAAGAAAGTGACCCCGGCCGACCGGGTTGAGTGATAGATCTCGGCAGCCCGTCGGCGGCTGTGCTTCACCCGGCGCTTCTGGAAGCATGGGGATCGTGCTGCGCTGGAACACCCTCGCCGTCGCCGTGCTGGTCGGCATCGCCATCGTGACCGCCGTGTGGTGGGCGGGGCCGGGGATGCTGGGCACCGCGGCCGCCGCGCAGGGCACCGTCGCGCAGGCCACGGTCACCAAGGGCGCCGAGTGCTCCGAGCCGAACCCGCAGGAGGCGGTGGAGATCACGGTCGGCGGGCAGGTGCGCACGGGGACCCTGGACGCGTGCGGGCACGACCAGAACGACCGCGTCGACGTCACCGTGCCGGCCTCGGTGGGGGACGGGGACATCCAGGTGCACCTGGCCGACGTCGTCACCGGCCACGACGACCTGCGCCGCCCGATCGGGCTGGCGCTGCTGGCGCTCAGCTGCCTCGGCGGAGGCACGTACGCGTTCCTGGTCCACCGCGGCCCCCGGCGGGCAGCGACGGTCAGCTGATCCCGGGGGTGTCGGGCGAGGTGGCTTCGCGGGGGCTGAGTTCCGACCGGCTGCGCGGGGGCTGACTGCGGACCGGTCGCGCGGCCAAGCGTGTCAGCTCACCTCGGACGCCGGTGCGATGTCGAGCGCCGGCAGACCTCAGGGAGTTGGGCGGGAGTGCCAGAATCCGCGGGCGCGTGCAACAACGCGAACCGCCGCTTCCCAAGGCCCGGTCGACATCTCGTTTCGCGTCACCCTCCTCGGCCGCCGCGCTGGGCGACGCCTCTCGTCGAGGCGCCGTGCGGCGGAGCAGGCCCGAAGCGCGGTCGCCAGGCGCGTCAGCTCACCTCGGACGCCGGTGCGGCGAACGTGTTGCACTTCGCGATCCGGTTGAACTGCGCGCCCGTCCGCCACCACTGCGCGTAGTGCGCGTTGCTGCCGTGGTCGGAGCTGCCCGAGGTGTTGTCGCCGCGGGTGTCCTGGTCCCGCCAGGCCTTGGCGTACATGTCGCGCGTCACCGAGCCGCCCCGGTCGACCACGGCGCCTAGGAACATCCCGGAGAAGCACTGCGCCTGCAGCTCCTTGCGCCGCGACAGTTCCAGGCCCGCCGGGGTGTTCTGCCCGACGGCGTAGATCTGCTGCCACACCGCGTCCATGATCCCGGCGACCTCCTGCACGTGGTGGCCGTACTCGTGCGCGAACAGCGCCAGGTAAACCCCTGGGTTGTCGCCGTACTGGTCGGTCTGCAGCCCGCGGAACGGCACGTACAGGTTGTCGTCGCAGTAGTAGGCCGCCGTCGCCACGCTCACCGCGATCGTGCCGCACGCGGTGGTGAAGTGGGTGCCGGTCGGGAAGTGCAGGTTCGGCGGCGTGAACGGCAGGTTGTACCGCTCCAGGAACTGGCCCCACGCCTCGTTGAGGCACTGGTCGGCGGCGGTGAAGAAGGCTTCGGCCGAGGCCTGGTCGCTGTGCCACTCGGGCAGCTCGCAGGCGAAGTTCTGCAGGCCGTCGTCCGGGTTGCGCAGGATCGGGTGGTTCGCCAGCTCCAGGATCTTCTCGCCGTCCACCGAGCCGGTCGCCGCGCCCGCCGCGTTGCCGCCGCTCACCGCGGTGGTCGTCGGCGCCGCCACGGTCGGCGACGACGGGTCCGTGCCGTTGCCGACCGCGATGAACACCACCAGCCCGGCCAGCAGCACCGCGACCGCGCTCAGCACGAACGCGGTGACCGGTCGCGAGGAACGACGCTGTGCCCGGTGCCGCGGCGCGGAGGAGGGCGGCGGCAACGGTTCCCGTGGGCGCTGCGGCGGAGGCGTCATCGGGCGCCAGCATAGTCAGCGCGCGTGCCGCGCGAGTGAGATCACGACTCGGCGGCGGCCGCGTGCCACCCGTGGCCGGTGCCGGACCGCTCTGCGAGAGTGGGCGGCGAAGCGACCCGCAGCGAGTTGGAGAACACCCGATGAGCGACACCGGAGGCTGGACCGGCCCCGATCCCAAGGACCGGCCCGAAGACCCGACGCCTCCCGCCGGCAACCCGATGCCGCCCGCGCCGCCCCCGCCGGGCGCGCCCTACCAGCAGCAGGGCTGGGGACCGCGCCCCGGCTACGGCAAGCCCGGTGTGATCCCGCTGCGCCCGCTGACGGTCGGCGAGATCCTGGACGGCGCCATCACGACCATGCGCCGCCACCCGGCGCTGGTGTTCGGCTCGTCGGCGGTCGTCGCGGTGATCGGCGCGGTGCTGCAGCTGCTGGCCAGCCGCTACCTGCTGCCGGACGTCCAGACGCTGCAGAACCTCGGCCCGGCCGCCACCGACCAGCAGATCCAGGACGCCGCACTGGACGTGCTCGGCGACACGGCGCTGATCACCGGCGTCGCGGTGATCATCACCGTGCTCACCCAGACCTTCCTGTCCGGTTTCCTGACCGTGGTCATCGGCAAGGCGGTGCTGGGCAAGCCGGTGACCTTCGCGGAGGCGATGGCCGAGGCGAAACCCCGGTTCCTGCCGCTGCTCGGCGCCACGATCGTCTACGTCCTGCTGGTCGCCGCCGGTTCGGTGCTGTGCCTGATCCCGGGCATCTGGCTCTACACGCTGTTCGGCCTCACCACGCCCGCGCTCGTGCTGGAGCGCGCGAAGGTCGGGCAGGCGCTGTCCCGGTCCCGGCAGCTGGTGTCCGGCTCGTGGTGGCGGTGCTTCGGCATCCTGCTGCTGGCCGGCGTGATCGCGACCGTGCTGCAGTACCTCGTGGACATCCCGTTCAGCCTCGGCGCCGGCGGCACCGACGTGCTCACCGGTGAGGCCGTCCCGGCCGGCTGGGGCGCCCTGCTGCTCGTCGCGGTCGGACAGGTGATCGCCCAGACGATCGTGCAGCCGTTCGTCGCGAACACCACCGCCCTGCTCTACATCGACCAGCGCATGCGCAAGGAGGGCATGGACCTCCAGCTGGCGCGGGCGGCGGGCACCGCTTGATCCGGCTCGCCGACGTCCCGGTCGTCGTCGACGCGGACGACGCGCGCCGCGCCGCCGAGGCCGAGCTGTCCGACCCCGCCTACGCCCTGGCGCAGCCGAGCTGGTTCGACCGGGCGATCGGGTGGCTCGCCGAACGCATATCCGACCTGTTCACCAGCGCGTCGGGTCTGGTGCCCGGCGGCGGCTTCGGCGTGCTCGTGCTGATCGCGGTGCTGGTGCTGGTGATCGTGGTGGTGCGGCTGCGGGTCGGGCCGCTCGCCCGGTCCGCGCGACGGCCCGCCGTGGTCTTCGCGGGCCGGTCGCGCACCGCGCAGGACTACCGCGACGCGGCCGAGCGGGCCTTCGCGGCGGGCGAGCTGGACGCGGCGGTCCGCGACCGGTTCCGCGCCGTGGTCCGGACGCTGGAGGAGCGCGGCGTGCTCGACGAACGGGCCGGGCGCACCGCGGACGAGGCGGCCCGCGAGGCGGCCGGTCCACTGCCGTCCGCCCGCGACGCGCTGCGGAAGGGCGCGGAGCTGTTCGACGCCGTGCACTACGGCGGCCGCCCGGCCACCGCCGAGGGCTACCGGCGCCTGGCCGAGCTCGACGAGCTGGTCCGCCGGACCCGTCCCGAGGTGCCGGCGTGACCAGCGTGTCCCCCGACTCCCGCCGGATCTGGCGGGCGGCTCGCGCGCCCCTGGTGATCGCGGTGATCGTGCTCATCGGCGCGGTGATCGTGCTGCTGAGCTCGGCAGGCGAGCAGCGCGGGTCGCTCGACCCGGACTCGGCCGCCCCCGGCGGCTCGCGCGCGCTGGCGCGGCTGCTCGAACGGGAGGGTGTGCGGATCGTCCCCGCGCGGACCTACGCCGAGGCCGAAGCGGCGCTGCAGGGCGACGCCACCCTGCTCGTGACCGCCCCCGGCCGCGTCGAACCGGGCCGGCTCGCCGCGCTGCGGTCCCGCGCCACGGACGCGGTGCTGGTCGGCCCCGACGATCCGGTGCTCGACATCCTGGCGCCCGGCGTGGTCGTCAGCGGTGAGGTCGAGCCCGCCGCGCGCGAGCCGGGGTGCACGGTGGCCGGCGCGGTCGCCGCGGGCAACGCGGTGCTGGGCGGTTTCACCTACGAGGCGCACGGCCGGGCGCGCGGCTGCTACGACGGCACGCTGCTGCAGCTGCCCGGCGACCGCGGCACCACCACGGTCCTGGGTGGCGGCGTGCCGATGACCAACGACCGGCTCGACGAGGCCGGCGACGCGGCGCTGACCATGCGCCTGCTCGGCCGACACGCGACGCTGGTCTGGTACGTGCCGACGCCGGGGGACGCGGGCGCCGGGATCGTGGCGCGGTCGTTCACCGACCTCATTCCGCGCCCGTGGCTGTTCGGCGCGGTCCAGCTCGGCGTGGCCGCGGTGCTGTTCGCGCTGTGGCGGGCCCGGCGGCTCGGGCCGGTCGTGGCGGAACGGCTGCCGGTCGTCGTCCGCGCCGCCGAAACCACCGAGGGCCGCGCCCGGCTCTACCGCCGCGCCGGTGCGGCCGGCCACGCCGCGGCTACGCTGCGGCAGGCGGCGATCGACCGCGTGCGCCCGCTGCTCCGCCACCGCGCGGGCCCGGAACCCCCGGCACATCCGGAGAGCACACCTCTCAACTCCAGTCACAACCTACAGCAACTCGTAAACCATCTTCTGCTAGAATACGACGAACGCGGCAGTGTGGTGGTG